>NZ_FNPQ01000034.1:0-29196 GCF_900107335.1 Nitrosomonas sp. Nm58
CTCTGACAAAAGTCGTCAATCGCACAAAAAATCGCTATAGTATCCATAAGAACCTGACTCCTCATCGTGATGAAACCCTTTTCCAAAATAGCTTCATCATAATAAGGAATTCAGATTCTTTTTACTGCTTTTCTTACGCCGAACTCACGTTATTAAAGTTTATTCGAACTGAACATGCAGGAGATGCCGGTATCGTTTACTGCCAGTCACGCAAGAAAGTTGAAGAAACATCAGTGTGGCTAACTAAAAATAGCATTTCAGCAACCCCCTATCACGCTGGCATGGATACCCAAACGCGCATCGAACATCAGGAGAAATTTTTACGTGAAGAAGATATCGTGACGGTTGCCACGACAGCTTTTGGCTTAGGAATTGATAAACCAGATGTACGTTTTGTTGCACACCTGGATTTGCCAAAAAGCGCGGAAAGTTACTATCAGGAGACCAGTCGAGCAGGTCGTGGTGGACGGACTGCTAATGCGTGGATGTTTGATGGGTCAGGAGATGTCATGCAGCTTGATGGAACGCTCTGAGGCTAAACCCAAGTTTAAACATATCATGGCTTTTCCAAGCTCGATGCGTTACTCGCATTGTGCGAGGCAACGACTTGCTGCAGGGCACGACTACTTGATTATTTTGGTGAGACCATGGCTGACGTCACATGTGGCAACTGTGATATTTGCCATCACCCTCCGGCGGTTTGGGACGGAACAATCGTAGCGCAAAAAGCACTACCCTGCGCTAATCGGAGCGGCCAGCACTTCAACACAGAACATTTGATCTATGTGTTACATAGGGAATCATATATCGAGAGTGTAAGACAGCAGAAATATGACAAAATCAGCACTTTTGGTATCGGCAAAGAGCTTAACGAAAGAGAATGGCATGCAGTTTTCCAGCAATTAACAGCTAACAGCTCTTGGATATCTTGCTTGGGACAGCCAAGACCATCGCTTGCTTCGCCTTACCCCTGCTTGTCATGCTGCATTGAAAGGAGAGCAAATTATTCAGCCGTGACTTTCTTCCAAACGTAAACCGAATACTTCGGCACGACCCATGCATGACTCCATTTTGTCAAACTCCCAGAGCTTATAAAAGCACCGTAACGAACGGCCTGAAAGCAAGATGAACGGAACACACATTAATGAAAAAACAAACTATCCAGGACCAACTATGCTTGTTGCTCCGGATTAGCGTATCAATCTTCACATTCGGATGTGAGAATACTTGATATAGTAAATGAAAGAACAAACTTGTTTTTAGATACTTTTTTCTAGAAAACGATCTTACAGAATATTCTCATGTTGCACAAAAGCAACACAATGTTGCTTAAAATCGAAAATTTGATTGTTTTTTGTTGCGTCACTGATTTGTGTTGGGCACAATCTGCCTAACCTTTCCAGCTCGGAAGGCCTGGATAATAAGAAGCACTCAATAAGAATGAGATTGATAGATTTTAAGCATGACGACCCCGTCGTTTTAATTTTAAAGGAGAGTTTCACATGAAAAAGAAACTAATCGCGTTAGTGGTAGCGGGTGCACTTGCAGCTCCCGTAGTTGCCGCAGCACAAGGAACACATGTAACCATTTTTGGGCGAATTCAAGCTGAGTACGCCACGGTTGACACTGATGGCAATGGTGCTCAGACAGGCGTTCTTGACGATGCAGCACAATCACGCTGGGGTCTGCAGGTTGCCGAAGACCTTGGAATGGGTCTCAGAGCAATGGGACGTGTTGAATTCGGGTTTAATCCAGGTGCCGGCACTAATCAAACAGCGCGGGAGCAATGGGTTGGTCTTGGCGGCAATGAATGGGGTGAAGTGAAATTTGGCCGGGTCCAATCACCCTTTAAGGATTTCGCAGGTGGTCACACGATTGATCCTTTTGCCTATACCAGCCTGCATGCCAATGGTAGTGGCGGTCTGATGACCGCAAACCTAAACGGTTTTGGAGCGGGCGACAATAGCTTCGTCAACAGCGCGGTACGCTACGATTCACCTCTGGTTGAAGGTTTTTCAATGTCAGCTCTGTTGATGCCAGGCGATGCTAGAAAACTGGATCCGGTATTAGGTGCCGATGGACGCAACTCCGGTGGTGAGGATGGCGAATGGGACTTCCAGGTTGCAGGTAAATACAGCGCCCAGATCGATGCACTCGGTTTTGACATTTTTGGTGGTTATTCACGTGATAACATCAGCAATCGCATGAAATCGTTAGGTAATGTACTCAATGACGAGGAAATCTGGCGTGGTGGTGCCTTGATCTCTTTTGCGGATCTGCGTGTTCGTGGGCAGTATGAATATGTTAACAATGCTAATCCTTTAGGCGGCGCAGCCTCCTGTACTGATGCTGCTGCTTTCGGATCAGCTATTGGTTCAATTACTCTTGATGGACGCGGTCAATGTAATTCGGCTATGAACGCCAATGGCGATGGCTATCTCTGGATGGCAGGCGTCGATTATACGATCGGCAACACCATGCTAGTAGCACAGGGCGGTATGACCCATGCCTACAAACTAGCTGGTGTAGCTGGCTCAAAAGATGTCCAAAACATTACTGCCGGCGTCATTCATAGCCTGAGCAAACGTTCCAGTCTGTTTGGTGGGTATCAGCGTGTCTGGGTAGATGACAAAAATCTTGTGGCAGATGCAGACCGCAATGTTTATTCAGTAGGGATGCGTCACGACTTCTAATCCAGTCCGGATCAGGCAAAAAAAGGGTACCCTGTGGGGGTACCCTTTTTTATTGCAAGTAACGCTTACAGCAGAGAAATATACCTACTAGGTAACACGCTTGGTAATCCAGCACAGCATTTTGCAATCAGCGACGATTCTTGCCCAGAATGGAGCCGAGTATCCCCCGCAAAATCTGCCTTCCAATTTCACCGCCCACAGTCCGGGCAGCACTTTTAGCCACTGTTTCTATAATTCCTTGGGGTTGGCGTCCTGATCGTTTGCTATTCCCCTCTCCACCTAGCATGTCACGCCAGTCAAACCCATGATCGCCCTCTGACTGTATTTCTTTACCAGCCTTCCTTTCAACCTGCTCTTTCAGAATTTCATAGGCCGATTCGCGATCAATAGTTTCCTCATAGTATCCATAGAAACCAGAGTTACGAATGATTTTCTGCCGCTCCTGATCGGTTACCGGACCAAGGCGACTCATGGGCGGAAAGATTTTGCCAATCTCAACTGGATGAGGGCGCCCCTTCTCATCCAGAAAAGAAACCAATGCTTCGCCCACTCCCAATTCAGTAATCGCCGTTTCAACATTGATATTAGGGTTCGAGCGGAATGTTTGTGCAGCAGCTTTAACCGCTTTCTGATCTCTGGGTGTAAATGCACGTAATGCATGCTGAATACGATTGCCAAGCTGCCCAAGTATTTTGTCAGGAATATCCAGTGGATTCTGACTGACAAAATAGATGCCCACTGCTTTCGAACGGATCAATCGTACCACCTGCTCGATTTTATCCAGCAGAACTTTAGGCGCATCGTTGAACAATAAATGGGCTTCATCGAAGAAAAATACCAGCTTAGGTTTGTCGAGATCTCCTACCTCAGCAAGATTCTCGTATAACTCCGAAAGCAACCAGAGCAATAAGGTAGCATAAAGACGAGGCGTGTTATGTAGCGTCTCAGCCGATAAAATATTGATCACACCCCGTCCATTTTCATTAGTTTGCATGAGGTCTGCAAAATTGAACATTGGCTCACCAAACAGATGCTCGCCTCCTTCATGCTCCAATTGCAATAACCCCCGCTGGATAGCACCTACGCTTGCGGCTGAGATATTGCCATATTCTACTATTAGCTTTTGAGCATTCTGCGAAGCATACTGTAGCATGGCACGCAGATCTTTCAGATCCAGTAATAGCCAGCCCTGATCATCCGCAGCCTTGAACACTGCTGTCAATACACCCGTTTGGGTATCATTGAGATTGAGTATACGTGAGAGCAACAAGGGCCCCATATCTGAAACCGTTGCGCGCATGGGATGCCCTTTCTGACCGAAAACATCCCAATAAACAACCGGGTTATCAGCATATTCAATAGTTGTTAAGCCGAGCTCCTTCGCTCGTGCTGCTACTTTTATATTGCCGCCACCGATCTGGCCAAGTCCTGACAGATCTCCTTTGATATCTGCCATGAACACGGGGATACCGGCCTGGGAGAATTGTTCGGCCAGAACCTGTAAAGTCACGGTCTTACCTGTGCCCGTCGCCCCGGCAATGAGGCCATGCCGATTGGCCATAGGAAGCAAGAGATCAAGTGTCGATCCTTTAGACTGCGCTATGATTAACCTATCACTCATGATTTGATTAAGTATGGATTAAAAGAATCAGATTTATCTTCAACGAATAACTTGTGAGTCTATCGACAACTGAATCTTATCAGCTGAAATATTCCTTGCCTACTTGCCTGACTTGGCTACAACAGAAATAGTTGTGCCCGCACTGTAAAACCTGCAAGTAAATTACACTACAATACTCAATCGATTACTTTCAGTCATCATCAACATTTCAAATTATCATGCCTTTCGATCCGGTTATTCTTTGGACTGATGCATTAGTCTACTTACTCGTGGCTGTTGTGATCACCATTGGCTGGTATATACAACATCACTCGCATCTGCTCACGCCCTGGCGGCGGGCAACACATAGCGCAAGCGGCATGGCTGCCCTTACCGTTCTGGTTATTTTTATCTTAATCGGACTGCTCGATACTATCCATTTCCGTCCCGCACTAGACAATACTTCCGATAAGTCTGGTGAAAAAATTTACAGTGTGGAAGTGTTGAGTCTTTTTGATATCATTGCGACGCCGTTACGCACCCGTGTGGAAAAAACATACTCGGCCCCCCTTTCAGCTCACCTCTACGCAAAAGAAACCGTGGAATTAGCTGATGGCAGTCAAGCACGGGAATTTACCAGACTGATATATGGTGGCGCGCACTTAGAGGAACCCGAAACGCAACGAATAAATGATATCACCAAGCGAGCCATAACGGGTGCGGGATGGGGATTACTGGCCTGGAGTACGATTGTGGTTAGTTTGGGTATGCTATTAGCCAGGCAGAATAATATAAGTTTTTTGCAAATGCAGTCCGCAATCTGGCGTGGCGTTACCGAAACACCCTGGTATGCCATCATGATTACGCTAGGGCTGATAGCTGTCCTGCTAGGCATGATCGTTGCACTATCCGCCCATTACCATGTGCTGGGAACCGACAAGGTTGGACAAGATGTGCTGTATCAATCACTCAAAAGTATTCGCACCGGACTCTTGATTGGTACGCTGACCACCCTGATCATGCTACCTTTCGCTCTTTTATTAGGGATCGCGGCTGGTTATTTCCGCGGTTGGGTCGATGATATTATTCAATATACCTACACGACATTAAGCTCGATCCCCAGCGTTTTGCTCATTGCTGCCGCAGTACTGATGATGCAGGTATACATCGAAATCCACCCCGAAATATTTGATACTGCTTCAGCGCGCGCTGATTTACGCTTACTGTTTCTTTGTATCATACTCGGCATCACCAGTTGGACAGGACTGTGCCGGTTATTGCGCGGAGAAACCCTCAAATTACGTGAAATGGAATATATCCAGGCTGCGCACGCATTTGCTGTTTCACATTGGCGGATTATCAGTCGCCATATTCTTCCCAACGTCATGCATATCGTTCTGATCACTATTGTCATGGATTTCAGTGGTCTGGTGCTGGCGGAAGCTGTGCTTTCTTATGTAGGCGTCGGCGTTGATCCTTCCATGATTAGCTTTGGGACCATGATCAATGCAGCAAGGCTGGAAATGGCGCGGGAACCCATGGTATGGTGGACGCTGCTCGCAGCATTTGGATTCATGTTTATACTGGTGTTAAGCGCAAACCTTTTTGCCGATGCGGTTCAGAACGCCTTTAACCCACGCATCAGAACGCTATCAGAAAAAGCCAGCCAGTCATCTTATCAAGCAGGTAACATGCCGCAGTCAAATACTCGCTCACCCCGCACGGCTACTTCCGCTATCTCTTCCGAAGCAAAGGATACCGCACACCCATGATGCCACTGCTGGAAATCGAGAGACTCAAAACGATTCTGAATACCGGCCCGAAACCTGTTCGTGCAGTAGATGGACTGGGACTAAAAATTTTCAAAGGCGAAACATTCGCCCTCCTCGGAGAATCAGGTTGTGGCAAGTCCATGACGGCCCTTTCTATCATGCGTCTGCTGCCGGAAACAGCAGAGATTATTGAGGGCCATATCAAGATTGATGGTAATGATTTACTTCTTTTACCGGAAACGGATATGCGGAAAGTGCGCGGCAAGCGTATTAGCATGATTTTTCAGGAACCGATGCTTAGCCTGAATCCAGTGATGACCATCGCATCACAAATTGAAGAAGTACTGAAGCAACATTTTGATTTGCATCGCACCGACATCCAAAAACGCATACTGGATATATTGCAGCAGGTGGGCATCCCGGATGCCTCGCGCCGCATGGCTGAATATCCCTTCCAGTTCTCCGGTGGAATGAAACAACGTGTGATGATTGCCATGGCGCTCGCTGGAGAGCCAGAGCTCCTCATCGCCGACGAGCCGACTACTGCACTGGACGTTACTATCCAGGCGCAAGTACTTGATCTCATGCGTGAACTACAGCAACGCACTGACATGGCGATTCTGCTCATTACGCATGATTTGGGAGTCGTCGCAGAAATGGCGCATCGCATTGCCGTCATGTACGCTGGAGAAATTATCGAGACCGCAACGCGTGAAGATTTCTTTCAGCGACCTGCCCACCCTTACTCCCAGAAATTATTCGCGGCATTACCGACGAGAAGCAAGCGCAATCGGGGTTTGGCTGTGATCAGCGGAAATGTTCCTCCCCTGTCACAAGTATTCCAAGGCTGTCGTTTCGCGGATCGCTGTGATCATGCATGGGAATTATGCCGTCAAACAGTACCGGAGTGGATTGAAATAGCAGCTGATCATCGGGTAAAGTGCCACCTTTTCAGCGAACAAAAAGAATCAAAAGATCAGGCCAAGATACCACCAGAAACAGCCTCGTCCGCCGATGCTGATTACGCAGCACCTCATCAAGACGCTGAATTGCTAAACGTTACCGATCTCAAGATTCATTTTCCTATCCACAAAGGCTTACTCAAACACATCGCTGGATACGTCAAAGCAGTAGATGGCATTTCACTAACGATTGCACCGGGAAAAACGCTTGCGTTAGTGGGTGAATCGGGCTGTGGCAAAACCACGGTAGGCAAAGGAATTTGCCAGCTCATCCCAACCACGGCAGGGAGCGTACAGTTCAATGGCTCTGAACTCACAGGATTGGCACGCAATCATCTACGTAAGAAACGCGCTGAATTTCAGATTATTTTTCAGGATCCCTACTCATCCCTTAACCCAAGAATGCGCATCATCGAAATCCTTGAAGAAGGCATGAATCCACTGGATTGTGATCGCCATGACAAAATAAAATCAAATCAAAAAGAAAATAAAGTTGATGAGCTCTTGCAGCGTGTGGGCTTGCCAGCAGAAGCAAAATGGCGTTACCCGCATGAGTTCTCTGGGGGCCAGCGCCAGCGGATTGCAATTGCACGTGCCTTGGCAGTTAACCCCAGATTATTGATTTGTGATGAACCGACAAGTGCGCTCGATGTTTCCGTACAAGCACAAATCCTGAATCTGCTCAGAACTTTACAGCAAAACCTAGGTCTTGCTTATTTATTCATTACGCACAATATATCGGTAGTAGAATACCTGGCCGATGAAGTGGCAGTCATGTATCTGGGAAGAATTGTCGAAAAAGGCCATGTGGATGAGGTGCTGAATGCACCTAAACATCCTTATACCCAGGCACTTCTGTCATCGGTGCCGGTGATTGAAGCAGCATCCAAGCGAGAAAGTATTCACCTGAAAGGCGAATTACCTTCCCCTACGAACACGCCATCAGGCTGCTACTTTCATCCTCGTTGTCCCTATGTAATGCCAATCTGCCGGGAAATCTATCCGGATAAGAGTACATTTAGTGCAACACATAGCGCACATTGCTACCTTTATGCGCAGAACCAGAATTCAGCAGAACCAGATAATAAGTATTAAGGATTTTCAATAATGATTGACCAAGAAGTAAAACGACGCCGCACATTCGCCATTATTTCCCACCCGGATGCAGGCAAAACCACGTTAACCGAAAAATTGCTTATGTTTGCGGGAGCAATCCATATCGCAGGCAGTGTCAAGGCTCGTAAAGCGAGCCGCCATGCCACTTCTGACTGGATGGAAATCGAAAAGCAACGGGGTATTTCGGTTGCAAGCTCAGTAATGCAAATGGAATATCGGGATCATGTCATCAATTTACTTGATACACCCGGCCACCAGGATTTCTCTGAAGATACTTACCGCGTTCTCACTGCCGTAGATGCCGCATTAATGGTCATTGATGCCGCTAATGGTGTGGAAGCTCAAACCCTGCGCCTACTGGAAGTATGCCGGGCCCGTAACACACCTATCCTCACTTTCATCAACAAAATGGATCGTGAAGTACGTAACCCGCTTGATCTTATCGACGAAATTGAGCGCACACTCGATATGACCACCATTCCCTTTACCTGGCCAATAGGAATGGGCAAGCAATTTCATGGTGTATTTGATCTGCAGCATCATTGCATGCGCCTATTCCGCCCGGGTGCTGATCGCGTGGAAAATGAAGATGAAATGATCATCAGAAATTTAGGTGATGAAGCAATGACTGAGCGTTTTGGCGAGAGATTCATTGAAGCACGGCAAGAAATTGATTTGATTCGTGGCGTATCTCCAGAATTCGATCGCGCTGCTTTTCTTGCTGGCGAGCAAACACCCGTATTTTTTGGTTCAGCCATCAATAATTTTGGTGTGCGTGAAATTCTTGATGCGCTCATCGATCTGGCTCCTCCCCCAGGGTCGCGTAAAGCCATTCAGCGTGAAGTACCGCCGGCTGAACCTAAATTCTCCGGGGTCGTTTTCAAAATCCAGGCCAATATGAATCCAGCACACCGTGATCGTATTGCGTTTGTACGTATCTGCTCGGGAGAATTCAAACGTGGAATGAATCTCAAGGTTGTCCGTAGCGGCAAAGAAGTGCGCACCAGCACCGTTGTTTCATTCCTCTCGCAACGACGCGAGCTCCTTGAAACCGCGTATCCAGGAGATATTATCGGTATTCCCAATCATGGGACATTGCAGCTAGGTGACACTCTTACCGAAGGGGAAGCGCTCCATTTCACCGGCTTACCCTTCTTTGCGCCCGAAATATTCCAGACGGTTGAAATTGCTGATCCAATGCGTAGCAAACAACTCAAATTAGGACTGACGCAATTAGGCGAGGAAGGCGCGATACAGGTTTTCCGCCCCCACATAGGCAGTACCTTGTTACTGGGAGCTGTGGGAAATCTGCAGTTTGAAGTGGTAACGCATAGACTGCAACACGAATACGGTGTAGATGCGCGCATTGCCTCTGCCAAATATCAATTGGCCCGCTGGGTTACCGCTGATGATCCCAAGGAACTACAACGCTTCATCGATTCAAATGCGCACCGTATTGCTTATGACGCGGTCGACGCGCCTACATTTCTGGCTTCCTTCGCTGCGGAATTAAGTGTCGCGAAGGAGAACTGGCCTGCTATCTGCTTTCACAAAATGCGAGAGCATGCTGGATTGGTATTTCAAAGTCATGCGAGCAATTGAGAAAGAACCGACCTTCGGATTACTCAAATTAATTCCTACCCTCGAGTCACCTAAAGCCACAAAAATACCCCATGCTTTGAAACTTCAAATATATTTGTCTCTTTTCTTAGCTTTCTATAATGTTGGGAAACTTTAATGAAACCAGCCCATCAAATTCTGGTTATTTAAAATAAAAATAGCTTACTCGGAAGCTAGATCGAGTTATCTGTAGGATACGATGGAGATTTTCATGAGAAAGATCAGCTTTCCTTACTTAACGATTGCTTTTCTCGCAATGGTGTTGAATGAGGCAGCATGGGCAGATCGCAGTCATAATTATTATCGCAGTCACAATCATTCCCATGGGCATAGTCACCACTCCAATAGATATAGTTTTAGCTTAGGATTAGGATTGGGTTACGGTACATCGACGTTTGGCTACTATGGAGGCCGTGGCAGTGGTTTTTATGGTAGTTATTCTTTTGGCTATCCTTATTATCCTTATTATTATAGACCCTATTATGGAGGATATGCGCCGCCTCCATACTATCCACCTGTCGTTGTCGTTCCTGCAACCCCGCCGGTTTATATCCAGCAACCCAGCCCCATACAATCCCCCCCACCCCCGCAAACCAATTACTGGCATTATTGTGAAAACCCGTCAGGCTATTATCCTTATGTCAAAAAATGTCCAGGTGGGTGGCTAAAAGTTGCTCCCCAACCGACAGAATAATTTAAGGAGCTATTCATGGAAAAAATTTCCAGATTAACTTATTTCTTGCCGCCGCTTTTGCTTGCCGCATGTGTACATATACCCAGTGGTCCGAGTGTTATGGTACTGCCAGGTGCTGGTAAAAACTTTGATCAGTTTCGTAGTGATGATTATCTGTGCAAGCAATATGCTAGCCAGCAAAGTGATGGTCAGACACCTAGACAAGCTTCCGTATCCAGCGGAATGGAAAGTGCGGCAGTAGGCGCTGCGCTGGGTGCAGCTGCAGGTGCCGCGTTCGGAGGTGGGCGTGGAGCGGCAATTGGCGCGGGCAGTGGCTTGCTGGCAGGCAGTTTAAGTGGCAGCGAGACAGCTCGAACCTCTGGATATATTAGTCAACAGCGTTATGATATGTCTTATATTCAGTGTATGTATGCAAGTGGCCATCGTGTCCCGGTAGCAGGGCAGTTTTTGAATGATCCTTACGTGAGTCAAACTACTGGCCCTGCTATTCAACCCTCAGCAAGAAACATACCGCCACCACCACCTGGCAATCCCCCTCCCCCTCCCTCAGCAGATTAATCCAGAAACAATTCTCTTGTGTGATAAAATGCGCGGGCGATTTGTGTAAACAATCAATGTTAAAAGGAGTCTTATAATGGCAGCAAAAGCTATTTTTTATCATGCCGGTTGCCCGGTATGTGTTGCAGCAGAAGATGCTGTAGCCAACGCAATTGATCGTTCAAAATATGATGTTGAAATTGTGCATCTGGGCACTGACAAATCCCGGATTGGCGAAGCAGAAGCAGCTGGAGTCAAATCGGTTCCGGCACTTGTGATGGATGGTGCAGCATTTCATATCAACTTTGGCGCCAGTATTGACGATCTGAAATGATGCATTAGTTGTACTCAAGGCTGTTAGCAGAACCCCCAGAGATGGGGGTTTTTATTCTGGCCCAGCACACCGATGGAATTCAATAATCGGGTTCATACATTAGTGATCGGACGTATGTTGCAAGATCCTCGGGAAGCGTGTTCTCTGTTAGTCCTTCTTGTTGGGCAATCCGGCAAACAGCAACTGCAATGGTGTGAGAAACGCTGCGAACGCGGTTAAGTGTTGGATAAATTGCGCCTGCCTTGATCTCCTCTGGCAAAACCATGTCTGCGAGTACCTTGGCAGCAGCCAGAAACATACTGTCTGTAACGAGCCGTGCTCGACTAGCTATCACACCGAGACCAATGCCTGGAAAGATATAGGCATTATTCCCCTGAGCCGGTTTGAACAGCTTTTCACCCAGCCTGAAGACTGGAAAAGGGCTGCCACTGGCAAAGATAGCCCGTCCGTCAGTCCATCGATAGGCTTCTTCAGCAGTACATTCCGTGTGAGAAGTCGGATTGGACAGCGCGATAATAACCGGGCGTTCATTGAATTCCGCCATTTTTCTAATAATCGCTTCATGAAATGTCCCTGCCACACCCGTCGCGCCGATCAGTACGTCTGGCCGAATACTTTCGATCGCCTCAAGAAAATTTACTGGAGCATGTTCGTGGGCAAAAGGCTGAATAGGTGATTTAAACTGCTCTCGACTTGATACCACTAATCCTTGCCTATCCACAAACCAAAGTCTTGACCTTGCAAACTCCTCGCTAAGACCGGCTGCACAAAATGCCGGGACCATCAATTCAGCGATACCGCTTGCTGCAGAACCCGTCCCGAGTAGCATAATGTTTAGATCGGTAAATCGCTTGCGCGTGATGCGGCAAGAGGTATAAACACCCGCCAGTGTAACCGCCGCCGTACCTTGAATATCGTCATTAAAACAGCGCACCCGTTTTCGATAACGATCGAGAAGCTCAAAAGCATGCCGACTCTGAAAATCTTCGAATTGAATCAATGCGTTGGGAAATTTTATCCGAACAGCCTGGATAAATTCATCAATCAATGACAAATAAGCATCTCCAGTTAGCCGGGGATAAGGGTAACCCAAATAAAGCAAATCTTCGCGCAAAGGTTGATTATTCGTCCCGACATCGAGCATCATAGGCAAGCAGTGCGCCGGATGGATACCTGCACAGGCCACATACAAAGCGGTCTTGCCTATCGAGATTCCCATGCCGTTAGCGCCCAAATCACCAAGTCCCAATATCCTCCCGCCATCGGTGACCACAATGATACGCACATCCGTCTCATGCCAGTTACCAAGTATCGAGGCAATCTCGCCCCGATCATCTGGTGTAATGTAAAAACCCTGCGGATTTCTGAATATATGAGCAAATTCCTTACAGGCCTCTCCTACGGTGGGGGTATAAACCAGGGGCATGATCTCATCGATATGGTCGATCATCGTCCGGTAAAATAATCGCTGATTCCGTTCCCGCAAGCTATTTAGAAAGATGTATTTTTCGATATCGCTGTTCTTCAGGCGAAGATTACCTAACACGCGTTCCTGCTGCGTTTTGATATTCGCTACCTGATAAGGCAGCAAGCCACGCAGACCAAACTGATTTCGTTCTTCGCGCGAAAAAGCAGTTGATTTATTTTGAGCTGGATCATCCAGCAGTGATTTACCTCGCAATAGCTTCATCTCGATAGCCTTTTCAGCGTCTGTAAAACTGCTTTGAATTGCTTTGTTATACTTGTATTGATTTTCGCCATTTTCTACCCATCATAGTATTTTGACGAGAAACTTGCGATCCCTACTCTTGAATGACTATCTAACCAGTTTTCTAACATCAAATCCGTGGTTAGACAATCTATACAGTAACCGATAAACTAAAGGTAAAATTCAAAAACAAAGGTATATATTTATCATCACACGTATTGCAGCATACGTCGAGACCAAAAAGACTGATCTTACGCCGTTGCATGGTAATTTTTAATCTATAAATAGAGTTATGACATCATTTTCCGTACCTACACCTAATCCAGACCTATACACTGAAGAAGAAATCTCACGATTAGTCCACGATTTTTATGCGAAAGCGAGAAAAGACCCTGATCTTGGGCCGATTTTTGAAGAGCACGTTATTGACTGGGATGCTCATTTTGTTCAAATGACTAACTTCTGGTCGGCTCAATTGCGAGGCACCAGCCGCTTCCGGGGCGCTCCCATGCCTAAACATATTGCTCTTCCGGAACTGAATGCGGATCTATTTAAACGATGGTTGCAACTATTTAGGGAAACCACGCATGAATTGGGTAACTCCGTATTGAAGCATCACGCAGATACCGTTGCCACTTTTATTGCAGGCAGATTATGGCTTGGCTATCAGATGAGCAACTTTCCAGATCGACAACCTATGGAACTTTTTGCTGAAGCGCATTGATTTAGTCAAATACGCCGTGCCCGATCATTTCAAGTCGTAGCTTCGACATCCAACCCATTAATCCACTCGGTATCATGCAAGTTTGCAGAAAGGCTTCTGCTAGACCAGAAGTACCTATGGCATTGACTATAGGCAATTTTGATGGCGTGCATTTAGGCCATCAGGCCATGCTTGCACGTCTGAAACAGGCAGCCGATCAACTGAATATAGCTTCCTGTGTCATGACATTTGAGCCGCATCCGCGTGAATTTCTTGCTCCTGGTCAGGCACCCACACGCCTTACGAGTTTACGCGAGAAATTGGAGTTACTGGCAGAATCTGGCGTCGATCGCGTGCAGATTTACCGCTTCAACCATGATTTCGCAAAAATCGGTACAGAATCATTCATGGCACGCACCCTTCAACGAGAGCTTGCTGTTCGCTGGCTACTGGTAGGAGATGATTTTCGTTTTGGCGCACAGCGCGCGGGTAATGTAGACATGCTAAGAACATTCTCTCAAAGAGAGGGCAGTTTTGAAGTAGAAATCATGCCTGATTTTAGTGTGAATGGCTTACGCGTATCGAGTACTGCTGTACGGGAAGCATTAGCTTATGGCAATCTGAATCTCGCTAAACAGCTACTAGGACGACCCTATAGTATCAGTGGACGCGTCGTGGATGGTGATAAACTGGGGAAGCAAATTGGATTTCCCACAGCCAACATCCAATTGAAACATAATCGTCCGCCGCTGATGGGTATTTTCGTGGTAGAAGTCAGTAGCCAATCCGGCTCCGCTCTGCCTGCAACGATGCGCGGTGTGGCAAGTCTAGGTATACGACCGACTACTCATGCGATGAGTAAACCTGTTCTGGAAGTTCATTTGTTTGATTTCTGCAAGGAAATTTATGGCCATCATTTACGCGTGCATTTCCTGCATAAGCTCAGAGATGAAGAAAAATACCCTGATTTAGATACATTGATCAGACAAATAAAGCGAGACGTTGAAAACGCAAAAGACTATTTTATGGCCCAAGCAGACCTTACTTCATCGTAAAAAAACTGGATCAACATTCCATGACTGATTACAAAAAAACGCTCAACTTACCCGATACTCCTTTTCCGATGCGCGGCGATCTTGCCAAGCGGGAGCCAGGCATGCTTAAAGCCTGGCAAGAGAAACAGCTCTATCAGAAAATTCGTGCCGCCTGCCAAGGTCGTCCCAAATTTATTCTGCACGACGGCCCACCCTATGCCAATGGAGATATTCATATCGGTCACGCCGTCAATAAGATCCTCAAGGACATCATCATCAAAAGCAAAACACTGGAAGGCTTTGATGCACCTTATGTTCCGGGTTGGGATTGTCATGGGTTGCCCATTGAGCATCAGATCGAAAAAAAACATGGCAAGAATCTTCCGGCGGATCAAGTACGTAAACTCTGCCGCGCTTTCGCCCAAGAGCAAGTCGAGCGGCAAAAGGCTGATTTCATTCGCCTGGGCGTACTGGGCGATTGGGAGCATCCCTATCTCACCATGAATTATCAAACCGAGGCCGGCATCATTCGGGCGCTTGGTAAAATTTATGAAAATGGTTATCTCTATCAAGGGCAAAAGCCGGTTAACTGGTGTATCGATTGTGGTTCAGCACTGGCAGAAGCAGAAGTTGATTACGAAAATAAAACCTCACCTGCGATTGATGTTGGCTTTGAAATCGTTTGCGATCACGTTGCCGAACACCCGCTTGCCAAACCATTCGCGCTATCGATACCGGCAGACAAAAAAGCTTACGCGGTCATCTGGACCACTACCCCATGGACCTTGCCCGCCAACCAGGCCGTTTGTGTGCATCCAGACTTCGATTATGAATTGATTAATACCCCGCATGGATTATTGATCTTGGCCGCCGGGCTCAAGCAAGCTTGTTTAACGCGCTATCAATCCGAAGGTGAAACGCTGGCCACCTGCAAAGGGCGCGACCTGGAGCATCTGCCACTCCGCCATCCATTCGATACGCGCAACGTCACCATCATCTGTGGCAAGCACGTCACGCTGGAAGCTGGCACGGGCTTGGTCCACACTGCGCCTGCCCATGGTTTGGATGACTACTTCATTGGTCAGCAATATGGGTTACCCAGCGATAGTCCGGTCGGGGGAGATGGTAAATTCATCAGCACTACGCCACTGGTAGGTGGCCTGTTTGTCTGGAAAGCCAATGATATCCTCATCGATGCCCTCAGAACCAGTCAGCATTTGTTGCATATGGAAAGAATCGAGCACAGTTACCCGCACTGCTGGCGGCACAAAACACCGATCATTTTCCGCTCGACACCGCAGTGGTTTATCGGCATGAATGCGACACACAGCACGAGTACCTCCCAAGAGGGAATACCACTGCGTGCGCTCGCCAAGAAAGCCGTCGACGCGACCACTTTCTTCCCGGCGTGGGGACGGGCGCGTCTGGAAGCGATGATCAGAAATCGTCCGGATTGGTGCATCTCGCGTCAGCGGAACTGGGGTGTTCCCATGACATTCTTCGTACACAAGGAAACCCACGCTTTGCATCCCCGTACGCCCGAATTACTGGAAGCTGTCGCTCATGAAGTAGAAAAATACGGCATCGAAGCCTGGTTCAAGCTCGATGCCGCCTCGTTGCTGGGTGATGAAGCCAAGGACTATCAGAAGTTGAGCGATACGCTGGATGTCTGGTTTGATTCCGGCACTACACATGACACCGTACTCAAGCACACTTCGCAACTCAATCATCCGGCTGATCTTTATCTGGAGGGCTCAGATCAGCATCGCGGCTGGTTCCAGTCCTCATTGCTGACAGGCTGCGCCATGGATGGCCACGCCCCTTATCGCGCTTTGCTGACACACGGCTTCGTCGTGGATGGTCAGGGCCACAAAATGAGCAAATCCAAGGGAAATGTGATCGCACCGCAAAAAGTGGTGGATACTTTGGGTGCGGATATCTTGCGTCTGTGGGTCGCTTCGACTGATTACTCGGGCGAGCTATTCATATCTGATGAAATCCTTAAGCGCACTGTCGAAACCTATCGGCGTATCCGCAACACCCTGCGCTTTCTGTTAGCCAATCTGGCCGATTTTGACCCAGCTACGGATGGCCTGCCAATCGATAACTGGCTGGAAATCGATCGTTATATGCTGGCTTATACCGAAACGCTGCAAAATGATTTAACCGCACTCTATCAGCGCTATGAGTTTCACCAGATCGTGCACACATTACATAATTTCTGCTCGGAAGATTTAGGTGGATTCTATCTGGATATCCTGAAAGACCGCCTGTATACCACCGCAGCCAAGAGTGGGTCACGCCGCTCCGCCCAGAGTGCGTTATATCATATCACCCACAGTCTGGTGCGCTTGTTTGCCCCGATTCTAAGTTTCACCGCTGAAGAAGTCTGGGAACAGTTAACAACCATACCGGGCGACAGTGTGCTTTTGCATGCCTGGCACCGTTTTCCCACCCACGCGCAATCGACAGCGGAAACTGACATGTTGCTCCAGCGCTGGAACCGGCTGCGCCAACTACGCTCACGCGTGCAGAAAAAATTGGAGGAAGCGCGTGCGCAAGGCGCTATCGGCTCATCCCTGGCCGCTATTGTAGATATCCATGCAACGGGAGAAGATTTCACATTGCTCAACTCACTCGGGAATGATCTGCGCTTTGTCATGATTACCTCGGAAGTACGCCTGCACCAGGCGCCCACCGCCGAGGAAGACAATATCACGGTAACGGCCAGCTTACATGCCAAATGTGAGCGCTGCTGGCATTATCGCCAGGATGTCGGTCACAACGCGGATTATCCTACCCTGTGTAATCGATGCATATCCAATCTTCATGGGGCGGGAGAGTTACGGCATCACGCCTAATTTTTTAATCTTATTCGCTGATAACAACACCTATCCAATGAAGCTCTATTACAGCCTGACAATTGCATTGATCGTTTTAACTCTAGATTTAGCCACCAAGTACTGGATTGAGTCCAACTTGGTCTATGGTCAGCAGATTCCGGTCATTCCCTTTTTTAATTTGGTGCTTACTTACAATACTGGAGCAGCCTTCAGCTTCCTGAACGATGCAGCTGGCTGGCAACGCTGGTTCTTGAGCGGCATTGCATTGATTGCGTCAATAGTGATTATTTTTCTATTGCGTAAACACGCAAATGACAAACTGTTTTGTATCGCCCTGAGCTTTATTCTAGGAGGTGCGTTAGGAAATTTATGGGATCGCATCACCCTTGGGCATGTAGTCGATTTTCTCGATTTCTACCTTAGCAACTATCACTGGCCTGCATTTAATATTGCAGATTCGGCGATTTCTATCGGAGCAGGATTACTGATTTATGATAGTTTCCGCTCGAAAAATTCGTAAAGCGCCACAAAAGAATGCTTTTCTTCAGAAATTGTCGATTGACAGTTTTGTCATAGTGATATGTTTCCAACCTTAGAGGATATCGCCATCCACATAGAACCACTGCTCTGCCTTGCACACAAAGCGGCTGATTTCATGTAGCCGGTGAGCACGGCCACCCACTTTGTAGCGTGCGATAAACTCAACTACCGCCTGATCTGATCCCTGTTATTCATGGCGCTTCACTTCAAGACCCAGCCATTTACTGCGTGGTTCACTTGCCAATTCAAGTGAGATAGGACGTGTACTGTGATACCAAGTAGCCAAAAGATAATCTTCGCGACCAAGTGTATAGGCGGTGTAGCGTGAACGCATCAATATTTCTGCAGTGGGCGCAATCTCGCCTTTGTCCAGATAACGGCCACAACATTCAATGTATTTCTTATTGCTGCCACACGGACAGTGTATCGTTTTTGTATCCATATAAAGCCGGAAGATTCATTCCTGAAGTTATTCTATCTGACGATATAAACATCAATTGGAAGAAGTGGCTCACCCTTCACATGCCTTTTCTACTCTTAGGCCACCCGGGAAGGCTGATCGGAGTGCTGTCCCACACCGTTCCAAGAAAAACCAAAAATTTCATAAGCTTTCTAATACAGGAATAAAGTTCGCGGTGAAGCACCAAGGGGTTAGGCACTTTGAAGTGGTTCGTTCGATCAGCACAATATGGTGTCCAATAAGTTCACAAAGACGAGTACTAATCGAAGCTTCAGTAAGAGACTTACGAAAGTCATTAAGTAGTGTCTTGATTTCGGAAAGCGCCTCAGACGAGATTTCAGTCTCTTCGTCCGGAAGGATCTCGGTGCAGAAAGCCAATGCAAGTAACGTTTCCTGCCGGAGATGCTGTTTGACCTGACTCCAGGATGCACCTAGCAACATAGGGGAAAGAGAGCACTCAATGTTTGTTAGCGCCCCAGAATACAGGGACTCACTGAAGTTTGTGGATTGCATCCAGACACTAACCACCCCCAACTCGCGATGCAGCCAGCCAAGGCGCTCCGATACTTGGGTTGCCCGCTTGTTCGGATTTGACTCGTTGACGCCAAGTATCTTGGCCCATGCTTCAAGAACTTGTATGTTGTTCTGGAAGTGCTCCGCCTGTCGGAGGAGGTCTTGCAGTCGCATAGCTGAGTTGAGGTGCTTTGGCATATAGTCAGGTACCTAATAAGTAATTATCAAATTTCCGCTTATCTACCATACTCAAGAATAAGAAACAATTAATTCGTGATGTTAGTCAGCTTTGCTACCTGTACATCCGTCCGAAATGGAACGATAAGCAATTCCATAAATCATGACAGACTGGAAGTACAACTACGAAGATGGTGCAGGCCTAGCTTTTATTAGCTAAAACTTATTATCCACAATTTTCGTGGATAAGGCTGTGGGTAACTGTCTTATGTCAAAGCGGGAGAAGGAGTATTCAGAGTGCTTCAAAAAGATCCTGAACACCTTCCCAACAGCAAGATGTCATGAGACACTTCTTCCATTGCAACACACTGCGGCACTAAACAGGTAGTGCCTAAGCCATCGCTTGCCTCTTGGTTATTGATCTGTTCCGGGTTCTATAAACGAATCTAGCTGATACTCAACTGAGCGCTGCCCTGCCAGCAAGTTACCTATTTGACCCAGCCGGATCATTGACAGCGGCCTCTAGTCGTGCTGCCACGGATGCAACAGTGGTCGCCTCTACCACCCAGCGCGCTTCATCAGCCGTCAGCGGTTCCTGGGTTTTCAACTGCAGCTCCAGCACAGAAATATCCGCCTCGGAAGCATCTCTACCCGCCTTGCTGCGAGCTTGAACGCGCTGTCTGAGCAATGCTTCCGGCACGGCAAAATCCAGGAGGTAAAATACCGCTGCGCAACGCGCAGCAAGCTGCTGGAATAACTCACGTTGCCAGCGCGCGATGAAGGTAGCATCTACCAGTACGTGCCAACCTGAGTTCAGCAGCGTCTCGGCAAGTTCTACCAGATAGTCATAGGTGCGCCGGGAAAACTCCTGGCGGTAAATACCGCCTTCAACTGATGAACCGCTTTTGGCCAGCGCATCCAGACCCGCCAGGCGTTTGCGTTCAATGTCGGAGCGCAGGCTGATCATTTCAAATTGCATGATCAGCTGCTGACTGAACAGGGTCTTGCCCGAACCTGATAAACCATGGGTGATCACTAAAATGGGTTTTTCCGGACGAGTGAGTCTGCCAGCCAAGCGAAGATAAGCCAGCCCCTGTTGCCTCTCGTGTTGCGTCTGTTCTGGAGATAAATCCGGCTGGCTTGCGCGGATAAACGCGACTTTGGCGCGTACCATGGCGCGGTAAACCGTGTAGTAGCGCATGAGCCTCATGCCTGCATAATCGCCGGTGCGCTCCAGGTAGCGGTTGAGAAAGCGCGAGGCGAGATCACGATGGTCACGATACCGCAAATCCATGTAGCAGAATGCGACTTCTGACATGACATCGATCCAGCGCAACGCCGGATTGAATTCGATGCAATCAAAAATCAGTAATTCCCCCGCTTGCCAGGCCATGTTGCCGAGGTGCAGATCGCCATGGCATTCCCGCACATAGCCTTGTGTCCGGCGCTGGTTAAAATCGGGCAATAGCCTGCTGTGCTCGGCAACGCTCCATTGCCGAATAATCTCCAGCCAGTTAAGTGCTTCGGAATGCTCGCCAGCCTGCAGCGCGATTTGTTCGAAGTTTTGGGCAACCGGCTGCCAGAGGGTTGCTGCCCCGCCCCATGGTGAATCTGCTGATGCAGTTGGGATCTGCGCGTGGAAGTCTGCCAGGGCAGCGGCGATCGCATCGACCTGCTGCACCGATAAGGGGGCCAGATCATCGAGCCGGTCCAGGGTTGATGCTGGATCGAACTGGCTCATTTTGACGGCATAATCCAGTACCGGACCCGGACCGTTGATACGGGGCGCCGACGCTTCTCCGTTAAAGGTGACAACTGCAAGGTAAACAGCCGGTGCGAGCCTGCGGTTAAGCCGCAGCTCTTCCTCACAGGAGAAGCGGCGCTTGTCCAGCGTGCTGAAGTCGAGAAAGCCGAGATTCAGCGGTTTCTTCAGCTTGTAGACGAAATCGCCTGTGAGCAGCACATGGGAAATATGCGTTTCCACATGCTGAATGCGCTTGACCGGATGGGGATAACGCCCAGGATCAAGTAGCGCTTCAATCAGTTGGTTTTGTGTGCTGTCTTCTGTCATGCCGCCGTAGCCACTTATTCACAGCATCAGAGACTTGGGCGCCCCTCATGCGCATACATCTGCTCATGCCTTTCCTGGCAGCTCACACACCGCATGGCCGTCGGGTAAGCCAGCAGGCGTTGCAAACCGATTTCTCTGCCGCAATCGATACATTCATTCAGGTTGCTTTCCCTGGTTTGCGCCAATTTGGCTTCGATCTCGCGCAGCTCGTTGATTTGGCGGTCTACCCGCACAATGTTCAGATCAGCCAGCACATCAGCCAGCGATATATCACAGCTATCTCCTGGGTCATTACCCATGATAGCGGCCAAGTGCTGATTCTCGCGTTCGTCGAGTTCATTGCGGACTTCTTCGAGCAATACCTGTTGGTGTTCGCGTAATTTATTTTCGATCGATTCGATGTCGTTCTGGGTCAGTTGCGTCATGGTTTACCTTCCCGCTTTTCTGGCAAAAAAAAGAATTATCTCCTTTTAATCAAGAAGGCGCACAGCAAAATAACTCGTTGTGAACAAAGGATACTCATATTGACCACCACTTTCGGCTGATCACGCCTGATAAGGCGATCCTTGATATCGCTTTTTATGACATACGCACTCCAGAAGACGGGCACGAAACCTTCATAGATCTGGAATTACTCGATGCAGGATACTGAAAAGCTAAATCGTTTCGTGCAGGACTGTCAGCTTGCGTTACCGTGCGACGATTCAAGGTGCCTCGTGAGCCCGGTTCAACGTCAACAGATTACTCGAACGCTGCTACAAGGTCGGATCCTTCTCGCGCTGCATTGCCAGCCTCACTCCCTATCGACCGGCAGGCGAGATCGCGCGCTAACACCGTTCAGAGCCTCGACAAAGCTCTCCAGAGAAACCGGCTTGCCGAAATAATAACCCTGCAGCTCATGGCATCCCTGAACAGTCAGCGACGTCGCCTGCTCGAGCGTCTCCACGCCCTCCGCGGTAACCCGCAGATCCAGGCTTCTCGCTAGCGCGAGGATCGCCTGTACAATAGCTCCGTCCTGACTGCTTTGCGCAATGCCGGATACAAACGAACGATCGATCTTGAGACCCGTGATCGGAAAGCGCTTGAGGTACGCGAGGGAAGAGTATCCGGTGCCAAAGTCGTCGATCGCGATCCCACCGACGCCGAGTTCCCGCAGTTCGTAAAGGATCTGCGAGGCCTGTTGCGGCTCCTTCATCAGAAGACTCTCCGTGAGCTCCAGCTCCAGCCGACCCGGATCGACCCCGGTGGCGTCGACTGCTCGCATCAGTCCTTCCCGCAAGCGGCGTTTCCCGAACTGCCGTGCCGAAACGTTCACCGCAATATCGATTCGCCGGCTACTGACCTGATCCAAGCGCAGCATGTCCTCACATACCTGACGGATGATCCAGTCCCAAAAGTCGACTATCAGCCCGGTTTCCTCTAGCAGCGGCACAAACTTCGAGGGTAGCATCAACCCTTGCTCGGGATGATGCCAGCGCAACAAAGCCTCCGCGCCGACAATCGCCGAAGTGGAAGCCAGCACTTTGGGTTGGTAGTGTATGGCCATCTCGTTGCGCTCCAGCACGCGCCGCAGCTGCCCTTCCAGCTGGAGGCGCTCGAGGCCACCTTCGTTCATGCGCGAGTGGAAGAACTGCACGCCGTTGCGTCCCTGCCCCTTGACCTCGTACATCGCCGCATCGGCGTTCTTCAACAGGTCTTCCAGCGTGTTGCCATCTTTGGGGTACAGGGCAATGCCGACGCTTGCGCTGATGAACGTCTCGTGGCCATTCAAACTCACCCCTTCTGTCATCCGCGCTGCGATCTTGCGCGCTAGCCCAGCAGCAATTTCTGTGCGCTGGAGGTCTTCGATCAATACGACGAACTCATCCCCGCTCAAGCGCGCTACGACATCGTGCGCACGCACGCACTCACGGATACGTGAGGCAGCTACCTTGAGTAACGCATCGCCCGCAGCATGACCCAGCGAATCGTTGACTGCTTTGAACCGATCAAGATCGAGAAAGAGCAGCCCAAGCGGGCGATTGGTTCCCTGCGCCCGCTCTATGGCTCTTCTCAAGTGGTCATGGAAGCGCTTGCGGTTTGGCAGTCCGGTCAGGAAGTCGTAATGGGCAAGCAGGTCGAGCTCACGGGTTGAGCGATAGCGGTCGATTGCGATAGCGCACATCTGGCTTGCGATATGCAGGAGTTGACCATCTCGCTCGAAACCATGGTCCGAGTTGATACGATAGTGCGCAAGCACGAGACCGATCGTATCCCCCGTGGAGCCTCGGATTGTCTCCAGATTGGTCTGGCTGACCGCCAACTGCTCCATGAGCCGAAGGTAGGCTCGGGACTCAAACCAGCGGCCAGGTGTCTCGACATTGATGCAATACGAATCATCTTTATGTTGTCCGATGCGCGGATGAAGCGCCAGCAGCTGGTCTCGGTACCAGGACGGCAGACTGCGACCAGTGACAACATTCAGATTAGTCGTGCGCCCATCCTCACAGAAGAAAATAGCGCAGAACATGTCGCCCGATTCGCGCTCAATGGCGTCTGCCACCACAAACAGCGCGTCTTCCAGCGGCGCTCCTCGCACCACCTTTTCGAGGACAGCTTTTTCTGTAGACAGCAGCACTTCCGCCCGCTTGCTCTCGCTCACATCCCGGAAGGTGGAGATTCGTCCCACTACCTCTCCCTGAATGCGCTGGGGACGCGATGTCCATTCGAAGGATCGGCCATCGTGGAGTTCTAGGCACTCGGTCAGCTCAGAAGTCGGCGCGCCCAGCAACTGCTGGTTGCGTTCAAGGAAAGCCTTCGGATCACGGACTTTTGCCGCGAGCGAAGCGAAAAGCAAGCAGTCGTCGTCCTGCACTCGCTCACGCTCAGACAGCTTCCAGAGCTCGAGATAGCGAGTATTGCACGCCACGATCCGCCCTTGACCATCGATTGCTACGATTCCTTCGGCTGTCGATTCCAATATCGCCGAAAACAGTGAGTTGGCCGTACGCAGTCGATGCTCCGCTTCGGTGCGCCGCTCCAGCTCATTCATGGCGATCCCCAGCATCTTGCGCGGATATGCTTGGGTCACGCGAAACACCAGAAATCCTATCAGCGCACCGGGAATCAGCCCGAGTGCCGCGGCCATGAAGATGGGTTGTAGGGACCGCGATACGGTCAGCGTGGCCCTGGTCCCATCCGCCTTACGCACCTCAACGCGCTTCCGGATAAGGTCCAGCGCGCCGCTGCTATTCTCTGCATTCAAGGTGACTTCGCTCCCACTGCCGATCGAGATAGTGTGCAACAGCTGTTCCAGAGTACCTCGGCCGCCTCTGCGTGGGAAATGCAACGGCCCTTGCAGTTTGGCTACCGCGGAGAGCATTGCCGCTTCATTCGTCGCGAGCAGATGCTGCGTCACATAGCCGAAGCCCAACACCAGCAATGGAATCAGTAATCCTGCAGCAATGCCCGTGAACCAAGCAATCCCGCTACTCAGTTGGCCAAGCTGGTCAGTGTCAGGAGCGCTGATCTCCGCTCTTGCGCGCGGATCCGTTCCCGTGCATTCCCCGACAATTGTACTGCTAAGCATTTTGGGTATAAGATAAAAATAGCCCTTTCTCATAAGGGATGGATGTGCTGGAGGCGGACTGACTTTCAAACACATTGATGATCGATCAGGTCTTGCGTAACGCTCAGGTGCAGGTCATCAGCATAACGCCCTCCTCGACTTGGCCCTAGAAAACATCCGCGAGTTCATAAAAAAAACCGGTTCGCAGCAATAGCGGTAACGGACGTCAAGGTGAACGTGCAGCTTGGACGATGAGCCCTAGCTAGGCAGCAACGAGGCACTCTCCTAGGGCGCGCGGTGACATTTGTGGTTGAGACGCTGGCTCGAGCATGCCAGTCGGCGCGCTAGGCTCGATTCCATCATTATGAAACACCGAGGTGCTAAATCCACCACTACCGGCCGCTCCTTGGCAGGTCGATGGCCGACTCCATAGCGTAAATTCGAGTGCAAAGACTCTGATGATCAGCTGCAGATCGGAATCGGTGCCGATGAGGTTTGATGGCGGCACATTCAATTCACCACGTCCTCTCCAGATGCCGAGCACCGAGGAGCTGACAAGTTGCCCTTCGCAATACAGGTGCTCGCCATTGTCAAAGTTGCAGTCCAGCATCACTTTCACATAGCCACCACTGTGTCGGCCAAATCGAGCGCACAATCCAAGCCAAAGGTCTGTGTGGACTGCAGCGCTTGCGGAGAGTTTCCCGTCACTAACTCGAGCAACTCGCGTTTTCGCTGTACACAGAACTCGGCGGCATCAAACTCAGGTTGTTCCATCTTGTCTGCCTCCCTCCAGGGTATAGGAAAAAATAAACACTCTTTTTCATCGAAAATGACTTTACTGAAAATCAATTTTATTTTCAGTGTATAGGAAAAATAAACGGTGTATAGGAAGAAATAGGATAAATAAACACCCTTTTTATCAAAAATATCCGTACTGAAAGTATGCTCCTAGAAACTGCAGGTTGACTGCTTGACTGGAAAACCAAAATTAAGACCATGACATATAAGTACAGGCAAAGCTGATGTCAGATACCGCCTTGAATTGCAAGTATTGAATGATTGAGGTTTGCGTCAAATGATTGTCCTGATTTAATAATTCCATAAATCAAATGTGCCAGAGATTGCCGTCACAACCGCTGAGGTAACGGATCGTAAGGACGCTCTTCTTGCGCTCGGACGCTGTGCAGCAGAATTGCGGCAAGTGCAATGCATTCTGACCGAGGGTGAGATACCAAGGCCAACCTTTCGCCAAGGCGGTAGAGGAGCTATTCGGAGCCAAGGTGCAAATTGCCAAGCGGAGCGAACTTCACACTTTCACTGTCATGTCGCAACGCTAGGTTCTCGAACGCTCTCTTACCTGGCTAGAAAAATACCGGTGACTATGGAAAAACTGCGAGCGAAAACTCAACACCAGTTTGCAGTTTATACATCTGGCCTTCCGGTTCTCCTGCTTAAAAGATTGTGAACAAGCTCTAAGAATAATGAGTTGAAATGGCGATTATTCTTTGAGCAGCAGCAAGCGTTGGCGTATCGAAATAATCGGGATAAGAGCTTTGCTATAGGCTGGCGAGTTTCGTGTTTAAACACGCTATTTGATTAGGATCGCCAGGACCCTTGACGATCCAGCAATATGGTCTGATCAGGATTCAGACAGTATAGCCAGGCACGGAAGAATTCCTTCAGTTTTTGAGTTTACAAGTGCAGATATCATGTATATCTGGGCGCATACTTGGTTTCAAGTAAGCCATTCAATTGGATGCTAACCCACCTGCGAGCAGGCATTTCCAGAGATCGATAACTCCAAACTGAAATCGGAATAACCGAGCATGTTAAACAAGCAACGAAT
The DNA here is from genome assembly GCF_900107335.1 of Nitrosomonas sp. Nm58. Lineage (NCBI taxonomy): Bacteria > Pseudomonadati > Pseudomonadota > Betaproteobacteria > Nitrosomonadales > Nitrosomonadaceae > Nitrosomonas > Nitrosomonas sp. Nm58. The sequence goes on from NZ_FNPQ01000034.1 coordinate 26,771, forward strand.
ATCACCGATCCCGGTATGCTGCTTTGTAATGGTAATCCCGTATAGTATTCCCAATCCTTCTGCGCAATGAATTTGATGAGATAGTGCCACATGTAAATAGAGTACGAAAATAGTCCAATAGCGTGAATATAGCGCGTTGCGAGCCAATTGCATAAAGAACCACGATCCTCCCATGTAACCAAGACTATCAATGCCATTAAACTTATGGAGATAACATCGGCTACACCAAAGTGTAGCGCCAGCAAAAGTGCAATACTTGCTGTGATCTGAATATACGTCAAACATTTCTCCGAGAGAGCAGAAATCGTTTGACGACCCAGAAACAACATGATGCCAATTGAAAAAGCCGATGCGGCACGTACAACAGACAAACGAAAGTTCTCGTCTAAATCGCCACTGGTAACAAGACAAAAACCATAATAAAGCAACATGGTACATGACAACGCAATCAAGGCTAGTTTTCGGGTGCTGCCATCCATGGTAAGAAGAGTAGCAAAGATCAGATAGCAAAAAAGTTCTGCACTGAGAGACCATGACGGAAAGTTCCACGTTACCCAGTCAAACATACCCCAGGCATGAATAAGAAATAGATTGGCTAGCAGGGATTCGGCGCTTCGCAAGGAACCATCAAACACGCAACAGAATGTTTCATTCCGGCTCCAGCTAATCAACGCAACAATGATAAAGAATAAAAATACAGCCATGAGCGACATCAGGTGCAATGGATATATTCGGGCAAAACGAGCAATCAAATAGTGAGTAACGTCACGAAAGGTGCGGCGCTCAGGATGCTCGATGCCGTAAACGTATGACAGCACAAACCCGCTGAGGATAAAGAAAAAATCTACCCAGAGATAGCCCTTTGCAAGAAAAAATGTCACTTCATCTGGATGAATTGATGGATGGAAAAAGGATCGAAAGTGGACGAGGACGACTATCAAAGCTGCCAAGCCTCGTAGGGCAGTATGAGAACGAATCTCATCCTTGTTTGATATCGGAATCATAAAAGAACCTTTCAGTAATAATTAATACCTCGCATCTCGTGATGACAAGATTTTCTGATTTTTTTAAAAATGTATTAATTTAGATTTGACAGCTACCAGGTTGGCCGAATATCTGTCTATTTGGATCTAATCTCAATATTTTCTTGTATGAAATTAGGAGGCCGATAAAAAATAAAGTCTTCTGAGCTACAGCCAGCTAGTAAGCTCTACCGGGATAACTATCTTATAGGCAAGCGATTGTGATTATCGTATCGCTTCCAGCGTCATTGAGTCAGGATCATCGGAAAAAATTCTCGCTGCTACAACTGCATAGATTCGATCGGATTTCCACCCAATTGGCAAAGATCGTTAATAAGAATATTTCTAAAAGTGTTATTGAAGACAAAGGTATTAATTGAACCGCTGCTTTTCCAGCAACCACCACTGGTAAATATGTTGATGTTACGCTACTCAACACATGATTCTTATTCTTCTGTCTTCTTGTGAATTTTGACGCCGGATTTTCCAGGTTATCAAAATATATTGTTATCAATCAACTTACCTCCTTTTTGAATAAATGTAATGCAACCATTTACTTCTCCAGAATACTTATAGAGGAGAGCCAGACTGGATTAATTTACTACTTATTCAAGCAAATAACAACGTAGCATACAGCAGAGTCAGTCCTGACATTGATACTTTGCAGGTGTCAATGCACCCATCACTGGCGCTGCTTCGGCTGATCCATGCCGCGGCATGCTGCAATATCAAGCCGGTGCAATACGATCAAATTTGCTCAATGACAACCTGCCGGCAGCATGCGCTAGGCTGCTGCCCGGTAGCAAGATTCAGTAAAAATCTTTATGTCGATGCGACAGCAACCAACGGATGGACCAATGAATTGGATTGCGATGCGCACAAGCAGTACACGCCCTCGTACTTGCCACAGCGAATTCAAACCCCACCAACAGTGAGCTGCTGGTGGGAAAAATCGTTAAAAATCACAACAACTTCTACAGCCTCGGTTTTTAGCGCGAATGAGCGAAACTGGATCCTACCTTGTATATTAAAACCAACGACTAAATTGTTTTAAACTTGCGCTGATTTCTGGGGAAGCCGGTCCGACCTTAAGCCTTGAGCTTGTAAGAAGATAGGCTCCCCGCCCTCGTCATCCATATCGAGGAGTATCCAAGGTCTGTAAGCTTTGCTTCTGAACCTGAATTTGCAAGGAAGATAGATGAAGTGCCAGGGTCAGGGAACCAGAAAGCATGATAACAAAAATGATATTAAGGGAAATAGCCATGAATCACATCGGAATTGATGTTTCAAGTAAAGAATTGTGTGTGGTAATGAGCGTAGTAATCGGCCTTCGGCCGCAATGCGTTTGAAAGAAACACGATGCGGCGAGATGTGCGGTAAAGTGGAATACCGCGACGGCGAAGA
>NZ_FNPQ01000094.1:0-3048 GCF_900107335.1 Nitrosomonas sp. Nm58
AGCAGCAACGAAGATGGCTTAAGCGGCGCCAAGCCGTGGAGCCCGCGATCGGGCATCTCAAATCAGATCACCGAATGGATCGTTGCTGGTTACAGCGAAAACTGGGCGATGCGCTCCATGCAGTACTGTGTGCAACGGGTTACAACCTACGCTGGTTGCTGCGAGCAATGGTTCGCCTGGGGCTGAAGACGGCTTTTTTACGCATTTTATTGCTTCAGCTGGTCAATTCTATCAGGAGCGAACTTCTGACTGTTGATGTGAATACTCGGCATGCTAAATCTATATTAGCAGCCGGGTGAATTTTGCAGGGCCGACTATTTATGTTCCCAGCAGTTCGTTCTGATAATTGATTTACAAATTTGCGTATGTTTGCCATGACTGTTCGGAGGACAACAACGAAAGTGGAGATGGCGAATGGCGAGAGGAACGAATCGGGAGGATTTGGTATTGCTGGAATCTCATAGATAGATGCTGACCGAATTGAGCGGATCAAGGACGGCACCTGCACGCGAGGTAGAGCGCGCCAAGATATTGCTGCGATATGCGGAGGGGATTTCGATTTCCGATATCCAGCGGCAGGTTGGTGTCTCTCGGCCAACTATATATAAATGTATCGACAAGGCACTTGCTGCGGGCGTTCCTGTGGGCTTGAAAGATACCTTTCACCACCCCAAGGAGCCGGAGATTCTAGCGGATGCTAAGGCTTGGGTAGTCAGCCTCGCCTGTACCAACCAAAGGGTCATGGTTTGGCAGCTGAATTGTGGACTCCGTCGGCACTGGCGCGCCACGTGAGGCAGCATGCTGTTGCTGCTGCTGGTTTTACTCGTCTGGTGCAAGCGAACAAAACCACGGTATGGCGCATTTTAAAGGAACACGACATCAAGCCACACCGGATTCGTTATTACCTAGAAAAGCGCGATCCCGATTTTGACCGTAAGATGCGGGAGGTGCTTATGATCTATCAGGAGGTTTCGCTGTATGCGGACAAAACCGGACAGGGAAACCAGCCAGCCTCAGTTTACACTGTCAGCGTTGACGAGAAGCTCGGCGCGCAAGCGATCGGCCTGACTGCCCCAGACCTTCCATCCGTACCCGGCAGGGAAACATCATTGGCGCGAGATTACGAGTATGTTCGCTTTGGTACCCTGTCCATCCTGGCGGCGCTCGATTTGCATACGGGGGAAATCATCGCCAACGTGGAGTCGAAGCACCGCAGCCGCGAGTTTATTGATCTGCTCAAGCGTTTGGACGCTCATTACCCTGCTGATGCCGTTATTCGTGTGGTGCTCGACAATCACTCGGCTCATATTTCCAAGGAAACGATGGCTTATTTGGCGAGCCGTCCGGGGCGTTTTGAATATGTTCATACACCCAAACATGGTTCATGGCTGAATCTTATAGAGTGTGCCTTTTCCAAGACGGCTCGTACCTTTCTTCGCCATATTCGGGCCTCGTCAAAGGAAGAACTCAAAGAGCGAATCCTCAAAGGCATTGCGGAGTTTAACGAAATACCGGCTTCATTACGTTGGAGAAAGTTCGATTTGGGGCTTGTTTAATTTGCAATTGTTTTAACGGAACGATCTGCTAGTTCCAACTAGAACACAGGGTTCTAGATTAATATCCCTGAATAATGCACAAGAAATGTAATCAACTTCTGATCACAGCTAGCGCATACCCTGTCATCTACAAATTTATTGCATCTCATCATACTATTTCTACACAAAATACAATCAAATTGTAATACATAAGGAATTATTTTCGTAAGTACCCTCACCTCACTACTCAATATTCCACAAATAATTCTTTACAATCAGGAATTTTTCCAACCGATCTAAACGGTCAACATTCAGTAATCAAAGAAACTCAAACAGCATATTCTTGCTTTACTTTTGTTGCTGCACTTAGTGCAACTTTCTTAGTCTTCCCTGCACGAGATGGAATATTACATAAACCACAAACATGGTTGGAATGTATTTCCAAGCTATGGACTATAAAACTACCATTACATTTAGTACAAAGTGTGACACACAATACTTTGCTTTCAAGGAAACGCACCAGAGTCCACGCACGCGTTAAGCTCAGAATGCGCTGAAGGTGATTAATCTCAATATGCTCAAGATATAGCTTGTAACTTTTTATAATGGCATCAATACCATAAACATTTGTATATTTAATAATATAGTTATAAATGTTAATGAATAGTGAAGAATGCACATTTGGTTGCCAGCTTGTAAACCAGTCCTCAGAGTAAGGCAGCATCCCTTTGGGAGGAGAAACTCCCCTTATCTCCTTATATAGCCTTACAAGCCTCTCACGACTTAATTCTGTATTTGTCTCTAAAACCTGTAACCTAGCTCCAAGTTTAATTAATTCAGTAGCAAGCTGAATTTGCCTGGCTTCTGACAAAAGACTCTTTTCTCGCATAGAATGCTCCCCACTCCATACTAAATCAACCAATAATTTCAGCCGGTAATCCGGCCATTAATATAGCAGCGTGCGATTGGGTCAGAGCACGATCTCGGCTATGATTAGATAAAATCTCAGCAATGAGCCGATCATCAAACCGGAAACGGCACAGCAACATATTAGAAGTAGCCATTTTTAACAGCTGACTAGAAGTAAGATTCTCCAGAATATTTGCAACATCTTCACTAATACCAAGTCGATATATCGCCGTAACCTTGTCTTCACGCAACAACTGTTGAGCTAGTAACATGTAGCCAAGATTGATCTCTCTTATCTCATCAAGAATCTGACTTGTTTCCATATCGATGCTCCTTATTCACACGATTAGATTTAAATTGAGCACATTCTCAATCCAAGCATATTCTCAATCTTGTAACTATGGAAGTAAATGGAACATCAACCAAATGAATAGTCAGTATTTCACTAACCTATTTGTAGGATTTTTCCCTATATACTATAAGTTCATAGGGTAATCAGATAGATATAGTGAATCGCCCCGGTTTTTCCGGAGACTTTTTAGTTTGAGTCAGGCTGCATTAGCTGACTCCTTTAATTGGCGATAATATGCCATTTCAAATTCAG
>NZ_FNPQ01000017.1:0-69874 GCF_900107335.1 Nitrosomonas sp. Nm58
TCCAGCACGACTTAATGCAACCGCCAAATCAAAGTGGTGCACACCCGTCGCTTCCATGCAAACGATGCTTTCGCCAGGCAGTTTCTGAATCAGAGTAATCAGCCTGTTATGATCTTCCGGCGTATTTTCAAATAATTGGGCTTTCCGGTGTTTGCCATTGACACTCATTACCACACACAATTCTTTACTTGAAACATCAATTCCGATGTGATTCATGGCTATTTCCCTTAATATCATTTTTGTTATCATGCTTTCTGGTTCCCTGACCCTGGCACTTCATCTATCTTCCTTGCAAATTCAGGTTCAGAAGCAAAGCTTACAGACCTTGGATACTCCTCGATATGGATGACGAGGGCGGGGAGCCTATCTTCTTACAAGCTCAAGGCTTAAGGTCGGACCGGCTTCCCCAGAAATCAGCGCAAGTTTAAAACAATTTAGTCGTTGGTTTTAATATACAAGGTTGGATGAGGGATTATGAAAACCGAGTTTTGAGGTGCGATGACTATAGAATCAGCAAAGTTTCACAGGGATAGACTCTATCAGGTTGTTGAGAACTCTCTGTGTTGCCATATTTAGCAGGAAACGGCCACTCCTTTGCGAGGAGATGACTGTAAACAACGTCCTATTGAACCTTGATCAGGCCGTCTTGATTTTTATAAACGCTGATTCTGGGCAAGGAGCATATTCGCCTCCTGGGTGAAATAAGCAACCTCACTCGCAATATCTTTACCCAGCAGTATTTTCAGGTGAATCCCTTCGGCGAGCTTATTGTTTTCTACTATTTTGATCTGTGCTGGCATGATCTGGCTGATTTGCTCAGCGAGCATAGAGGCACTTGAGTGGTAATGTATTTCAGTTTGCGCTTGCTGGAATGTTGGGTGATTGGTCAGGCGCGCATTGTCAATCCCGAATCGTTTCAAAAAGAGGGCGATATTTTTGGCCATACCGGTTACGCCATTACCATTGGAGACTTCGATACGTTTATTTTGTACTACGGATACTGATTTTTCAGAGACCGGTTCTTCTGAATGATGGTGCGCGATAGGAGCCGGATGAATAGTCGGTGCAGTAAGGGGTGCCGCCGCTTTGGGTTGCTCCTGGTCGCTTTTGAATTCATAAATGTTAGATGCAACCTGCACGAGCTGCTGCTGATTGGCGCTGGGTTGTACCGGTTGTATTTGCGGGATGCTGGAGAGGTTTTCTTCGGGTTTCTTCGCCTCAGGTGAAGAAATCGCGACTGGCTCGTTCAATCCCATGCGTTTATGTGCGGCAGCCAGATTCCGGCGTGCTTTATGATTACGGGGATCAAAGTGAAGCGCTTCCTGGAATGCAGCCGCTGCCTCGCTGTTTTGTCCCTGCAGCAGATGGGCATAGCCGAGGTTGTTATGCAGATAGGTTGCCGTGGGAGTGAGTTCGATGGCTTTCTGGAAATGCTCCAAGGCTAATGGGTATTGTCCTTGCGAGGAATAGATCACGCCCAGGCCATTGTGGGCTTCTACATAAGCGGGATTGGCTGCCAGCGCTTTTTGATAAGCTGCGATGGCGTCTGCATAGCTGGCTTTCCTATGATGATACCGTCCGAGGTGATACAGATTTTGCGCGCGGGTGTCGGCATGCTGGACATGCATTACCGGCTTGATCTGCAGCGCAGCGTATTCCTTGCTGGAATAAAGGGATGAGCAGCCTGCCAAAACCGATAAGCAACCGATTGTCCAGGCGAGCTTTTGTTTGTTAGCGCGCATAATCTATTCTCCTGTGGTATTGGTCTTATTACGGATAGCGGCTAGATTGGCGCGTGCCTTGAAATTCTCAGGGTCCAGCCGTAATGCTTGCTCAAACGCCTTGATGGCTTCGGGCTCCTGCCCCAGCAGTAAGTAGGTATAGCCCAGATTATTATGTAAGTGAGACGCCAGCGGCGCCAATGCCACTGCTTTCTGGAGATGCTGCAGCGCGGGTTCGAATTTCCCCTGGATGGAATAAATGACGCCGAGTCCATTGTGGGCTTCAGCATAATTGGGGTCGATAGCCAGGATGTTCTCATAAGCCGTGATGGCTTCCGGGAATTGAGCCTCATCCTGATAGCTGCGGCCTAATTGATACATTTTTTCGAGATCACGGGCGATCTGCTGGCTATCCTTACCGGTATTGTCTGCCGATCCCAGCTTGTTTTTGCCGGGTTGAGCGGCGCATGCTGCTAACAGCAACAGGCAAGCCAGGATCCATAACGGTTGTTTGATATTGAACATGATATTCCTTCCTTTATTGAGCCGTACCTGCAAATGTAGGTAGCAAAATGCGATAGATGTTGATAAAAGCAGGCCCCATGAGCACCACCAGTAGCGAAGGAAAGATGAAGAAGATAAGCGGAAAAAGCAGTTTCAATGCGATTTTTGCGGCTGCTTCTTCTGCGCGCAGGCGGCGCTTGGTGCGCAGCGTATCGGAGTACACGCGCAAGGAGGCCGCAGTGCTGGTTCCAAAGCGGTCGGCCTGAACCAGCATGGCGACCAGCGCCTCGATTTCCTCGACGCCGGTTCGCAAGGCAAGATTACGCAGCGCTTTTTCCCTGGACGCGCCCGCGCGTAATTCCAGTCCGACCAGATAAATTTCTTCCGCCAGAATCTTGCTGCTCAGTTGGATTTCTTCGCCTACCTTGGCCAGCGCCGCATCCAAACCCAGTCCTGCCTCGACGCACACGGTCATCAGATCGATCGCATCGGGAAAACTCTCGAAGAGTTCAAGCTGGCGCGATGCAACCCTGCGTGCCAGAAATACATTGGGCAAATAATAGCCGATTGCTGCCAGGACCAGGAGCACCATGGCGGCTGCATTGGTACTTAACTCCAGTCGGCCAATACCGGCATACAGCAGGAAGATGCCCGGCAAGGCTAAGGCCAGCAATGTTTTGATGGCAAAATAAATCGTCGGCGCCGAGCTGGATCGATAGCCAGCATGCATGAAGCGGGCCCGTAGCGCGGATTTCTCCCAGTCCTCGTCGGGTAAGGCAAGTTTCGCCAATGGCTGCGATAGCTTGATAACCGCCTCTTTCCACTCTTCATCTACCCGGTGTCCATCCAGCATGCCATCCTTCGCGGCAATCTGTTTCAGGCGCGCTTTGGTCGCGCGCGGGGCAAATACGAGCATCACTGCATAAGCAATGCCGGCGACTGCCAGAAAAATCATGATCAAAAAAGCAGTTTGTGCAGAAATCATAATTTAGTTGCCTTTAGAACGAATCGAAATAGAAGGGTAACGGGTTCATAGCAGGTTCTTTTTAGTCGGTTTTATTGAGCGACACAACGCAATTTACACGCGAATCTTGATGATACGCGACATGACATAAATACCGACGATCATCATGGCCATAGCGGCGCCAACGAGCTTCAGACCTGCTGGATCCGTCCATAATATCTCCAGGAAACCGGGGTTAACGATATTAATGACCAGCGCCACTGCAAAGGGCAAACAGGAAAGGATCCAGGCGGATAGCCGTCCTTCCGCTGACAGCACGCGAATTTTGCCTAACAGCGTAAGCCTGGCGCGGATCAATCCGCTGATTTTGTCGAGCAATTCCGCCAGGTTGCCGCCGCTTTCGCGCTGAATCAGCACCGCAATGACAAAGTAGCGCAAATCGGTAATGGGCACCCGCGTTGCAAGATTCATCAGCGCATGCTGCATGGGAACGCCAAAATTGACTTCATCGAATACCAGGCGAAATTCACTGGCGGAAGGTTCAACGCCTTCAGTCGCCGCCATTTGTAATGCACCCGGGAAGGCATGTCCTGCTTTCAAGGCGCGCGACATCAGATCAATGGTTTCCGGCAATTGCTGCTCGATTGTTTTCAGACGCTCATTTTTTGCCCGGACTACAAAGAAATAGGGAATCAGGGCGCCTCCTGCCGCGCACAGCAACATGATCAGGAATGGCCAGCCCAGCAGCGCAGCCATTGCCATGGCGCCTATGCCGGTCATGGCGCTGTAGCTCAGGAATTGCGTGACCATCAGCGGCATGCCGGATTGCAGCAATAACTGGTCGAGACTGTGCATGCGCGGGAATTTCAGCAGCAGTTTTTGCAGGGGAGGGGAGTCGCTCAAGAGGCGTTGCTTGAGCAGGGGGGCATTGGCTGCATCCTTCCAGGCCACAGAAACCTGCTGCAGCCGTTTTTTGATGCGCTTTGCCCCCGCTCCGTGGCTGGAGCGCCAGGTCAGGTAACCTCCTTCCAGCAATAGCACGACCGCAAGAAAGGCAAACGCGATGAATAAATAATAAAGGTAATCCATGACTATTCCTTATTCATATCGCCGGGAAGGATCAAACAAATCTTCCCGGACAGGAACACCAAATATCCGTAAGCGTTCGGCAAACTTGGGACGGATACCCGTTGCGCGGAAATGCCCCTGTACGGATCCATCCGCCGCCACGCCCGTTTGCTCGAAGGTATAAATTTCCTGCATGGTGATGACATCGCCTTCCATGCCGGTAATTTCCTGAATGCTTAGAATCTTGCGTTTTCCATCGGGCAGACGCGAGACCTGAACGACGGCAACAATCGCCGAGCTGATCTGCTGGCGGATTGCCTTGGGTGGCAGATTGAGTCCCGCCATGCCGACCATGTTCTCGATCCGGCTCAGCGCATCGCGCGGGGTATTGGCATGGACCGTGGCCATGGAGCCTTCATGACCGGTATTCATGGCTTGCAGCATATCGACGGCTTCCGCGCCGCGCACCTCGCCGATGATGACCCGGTCAGGGCGCATCCGCAGGCTGTTGCGCACCAGCGAGCGCTGAGAGACTTCGCCTTTGCCTTCCACGTTGGGCGGGCGTGTTTCCAGACGGACCACATGCGGTTGCTGTAATTGCAGCTCGGCGGCATCTTCGATGGTGATGATCCGTTCGGAGGAGGGGATGAAGCTGGACATGATATTGAGCAAGGTCGTTTTACCGCTCCCCGTACCCCCTGAAATCAATATGCTGCATTTTGCCTTGACCAGTCCACTGATGATTTCGGCCACTTCCGGCGTCATCGATTTGTAGCGTATCAGATCCTCCACCCTGAGCGGGACCACGGCAAAACGCCGGATCGAAACCAGCGAGCCATCGAGGGCCAGCGGTGGAATAATCGCGTTGACACGCGAGCCATCGGGCAACCGCGCATCGACCATCGGGCTCGACTCATCCACGCGGCGCCCGACCCGCGAAACAATGCGGTCGATGATTTTTCTCAAGTGGCCTTCGTTAGCGAAATGAATATCGGTGATTTCCAGTTTTCCGCGCCGCTCGACATATACCTGACGATGGGTGTTGACCAGAATATCCGAAATCGTGGGATCAGCCAGCAACGGTTCGAGCGGGCCGAGCCCGAGTACTTCGTGCTGAATATCCTGAATGATGCGCTGGCGTTCAGTGTCATTGATCGGGGTGCGTTCCTCGATCAATAGCCGCTCCACCAGGCTCTTGATTTCCGACAACAGCCGTTCTTGCGGCAGGCTTTCCATGACGGCCAGATCCATCCGGTTGAGCAGCCCTTCGTGGATGCGAGACTTCAATTCATGATAGACCGCGTTATTCTGCAAAGCCGCATGGTTAGGTGCTGGTATAGCGGATGCGGATTGAGTGGCGGCAGCATTGGCCGCTCCTATACCCTGAAGGCGATCTCGTATTGACATGATGAGGATTCCATAAAAATAAATAAGTGATTTTTCATGGGATGCGTTGTTTCTGCGTTAAAAAGGAAACAGTTTTTTGAGCAGCCCGCCATGTGCATTATTACGCGTCAGCTCTTGCGTGATTTCCTGTAATGATTTGGCTATTGCACTGCGCCGCGCCAGCTTGGTGACCGGTATGCCCTGATTGACCGACTCGGCGACGATGCTATAGTCGTTAGGGATCGCCTTGAACACTTCCAGTTGCAAGGTGCTGGTCACGTCGTTCAGGGTAATGTCGTCTTTTTTGCCAAAGCGGTTTACGATCAAGCGGATTTTGTCAGCGGAATAGCCTAACGAGTCAAACGTGTTGATGACACGCTTCGCATCGCGGATGAAGGGCAAGGTCTGCTGTAATACCGGGAAGATCAAGTCAGCCTGATCCAGACACTGAATTGAAATGGCATCGAATGAGCGTCCGATATCCAGAATGACATAATCGTAATGTTTTTTGGCGACCTGGATCAACGACTTGATATGCTCCGGTTTTATTTCTGCCGCCTTATCGGGCTCATCCGGAGCGGGTAGCACATCGAAATTAGGCAGCACATGGATCGAACTGGAAGAGAGAAACGAGCCATCCAGCCGCTGAATCTGCCGGGTGACATCCGCAATGGAAGTGGTCGATACCCCTTCGTGAACGAACAGAGAGGCATCGCCAAACTGCAAATTGAAATCGAACAGGATCACCCGTTTGCTTTCCAGTGACGCCAGGGTATAGGCGATGTTGCTCGCCAGAAAGGTTGCGCCACTGCCACCCTTGCAGGGAATAAATGCCAGTATTTTGCCCTCCTGCATCGGCGTTCTGGCCATCGTCATTCTTTGCTGGAAACGCCCGACTGCATCGATCAGCCCATGCTGGCTGACAGGGGTCGGGACGATTTCGCGCACTCCCACGCGCATCGCCTCGAGCAGAAATTCCTGCGGTTGAGGCGGGCACAGCATAATGACTCCTAAATCAGGGAAACGCGAAGTCACCCGGCTGAGAATTTGCTGCTCCCCCGGGTTAAGTTGCACGCCCTCCAGCAACAGCAGATCCGGGTGTACCTGTTCGACCACCGCCGGGATTTGTTGCGCGCCGCCTGTTATGGCTACCGGCGGATGCGATGTCTGGGTATGCGCAAGGAACTTTTGAATATCATCCAGACATTGTTGATCTTGTGCAATCGTTGCGATTTTCAATTTCATACTCCTCTGTTTGCTGGCACAGCTATTTTGTTCATACTATTTCAAGCGCACAATCCGGATTGGCGCTATTCATGCTCTCGCGCGGTAGCGTCGTGGTAAAGGGCGGCATGGTGATGTTCAGCGGCACCAACGGAATCACGGTGGAAACCGTTAATCCAGTGATGCTCACGGTAACCGATCTGCAAGTGTCAATACCGCAACCACTGGGTAAATAATCGACAGTGATATTGCCATCTTTCAGCACGCCAAGCATTGCCTCCATTTTGCTCTTAATCGTAGTGACAGCATTCTGATCGCACACGACGGCTAACCGCGCGCCTAGCCGGGTCGCTTCCGTGGCCGTGTTCCAGTAGAACAGCACCCGGCTCATTTCCATGACGCCAAGCAGCAGTGTGAACAGCAGCGAAGCAATCAACGCGAATTCAACAGCCGCTACCCCACGTTGCTTTGCACGCTGACTGAAACGCTGAGCCGATGCGGGTTTTGGATTAAATTGTCGGGGAACTTTCATGATTGCCTCATCGTTGCGCGAATATCACCAAATGTGAGCGAACTCTCGCCGCCGCCCAGGAACGCACGCGGATCGAGTATAAAATTGAAGGTGTAACCGGTAATGCCTACCTCGACCAGGTTAATTGGCGGGCCAGGCACTAAACTTGTGCCAGTCGCAACATTTGCGTAATGCTTAATAGAAACTAAGCCGGTAGTTAGCCCCGGCGCGAGGGGCTGTCCGGTGCATCCGGTATTGCCGTGTACCGCGAGGCATTGGGCTTCGGTTTGTGCTTGGGAATAACCCGTTTCAGTTGGATTCCTTTGCGAAAGATGCCGTACCGCATCTCGCGTGGCCTTGACGAGTGTGTTGTACTGATATAGCGCACGGCCAAATTCGGCTGCACCGAGCGCAAGCATCAGCATGGGAATCAGCAGCAGCGCGAATTCCACCGCGACTGCGCCGCGCATTGATTTCGGTAATTTGTAGTGTTGTGGACGCATGATCATTACCTCACGAGAGCGGGCACCATCGGGCCTGCGGCAGTGGGGCCTGCTGGCACGCCATTGGTGGCGCAAGGGCTGTTAGCTTGATTCGACCGCCCCAGGTATTCCAGATACATTCGGTCTGAGCCAGTTCCGCTGCCTCCCTGGGAATTATTAATCGGATGCAGCATCAGCACGCAAGCCCACGCTTCCACAGCGGATGTAGTATTACCACCTGTTAGGCCGTTGCAATCCACTATAGCAGCAGTCGCTAAGCGGCGATCCGCACCATGTTCCTTGAGGTAAGTGGAATCTTTAATAGATCCCTTTATTTTTAATCCGGTACTATCATCTCCTTGATAGAATGCATTTTCTGCTCTTCTAGCTTGAAAATTTGCGAATGCATTGAATTTCGAGGGCCAACTTGTTACAGCATCAGTGTAGGCGTAACCACTGTAATCAGGCACCGGATCGGGTTTATTGTTGTTACTATTGTCGCTACCAGGTGGGTAAATACCAAAACGGCTGTTCCAATCATCGGCCAGCGAGGATTTGACTCCTGCTTCTCCTACTTTAGTACCCAATGCAGGAAGGTTGCACACGCCAGGGCCAGTCAGATGTCCAGCCAGTTCAGTTTTACCGCCGCCGGGCGGGGTGTAATCCACCCACATAAAATTTCCAGTCAGATTGCCCTCATCAGTTGTACTTCCTTGGGGTCCCAACACACTTCTCAACCATGTTCCGACCGGCGTGCTAGGTGGAACATCTTTACTACAGACCGCTACCGGAATCGCACAAGAGGTAATCTGCGAGGGCGCAAGGGTAGCTACTGCACTCGCAGCAACGGTCTGATCGCCAATGGCTGTGCCAGGCAGGAGATTCAGCACCTGGATGAACCAGTTGGCGATCCCGGCTTTGCTGGCTTCACAACGGGCAAAGCGCTTCTTGGTTGCTTCCAATCCGGTAAAAGCGGCAGCAGTATCATAACCTCCTGCCAGCGTTTCACTGAAGGTCACGCTGCTAATAACAATTTGTTCATCCTGGAACAGCACATCGTGGCGCTCGCCAGTAGCTTTTCCGGCTGCCTCAGCCAGCTCTAGCTGGTTGGTATTAGCACCGGTCAGTTCACGCGCCGCAGCCAATGCGCAGGCATCCGCACTATTTTGCAGCTCGGTTTTGGCGACAAAGAGCTTGCCCAGATCGAGTGCCAGACCGACAAAACCCACCAGCGCGACCAGCGACAGTGCGACAATGATGGCAACAGCGCCTGTTTCCTTCTGAACAGAATGAAAGTTTCGGCGAGCGGATAATCCAACCGGGGGGGGGGTCATAGGCGGTTCTCCTGTAACGGATATTTTGGAGTGATCATGGTGTTTAGTTCCCACCGCCACCGCCACCGCCACCGCCACCACCACCGCTGCTACCGCTCTTTCCAACATTGAGCACCCCTCCCGACATGGGCCGGGGCGGGTTTCTGAATGAATCTCGGTAATTATCAAAGATGGCATCGCCGGCCTGACCATTGATGCCTTTGACGGGTTCCGTATTGAGTGAGGCTTCAGGACTGATGGTTTGCTGGGCTTTGGCAATGCCGACGGCTTCACCAAATCGCGCATCCAGGCGCGGGGTGACCGGCGCGCATCCTGCTGCCAGGCTGGCTATGGCCAGCAGCAGGCATGAGAATGAGCCTGAGATATTTCCGGGGGGGGGTGTTTTCATGTCAATTTTCTCCTTATTTCATTTGAAAACCGCCGTGCTCACTCTGCGGTATCTCCGCCCTGGCAGGCCGTGTTGGTTCGGATGCGCTTTCCATTCTGCCCTGAAGCAGGAATTCACCGCGATCAGGCGTGACGAAGGCATCGGTCGGTAGGGGGTAGTCTGTCTGGAGCGGTTTTATCAGGCGGGGCGTGACCACGATCATGAGCTCCGTTTTATCCATTTGAAAGTCGCTGCTGCGAAACAGCGCGCCTAATACAGGCACTTCCCCAAGCATCGGGAAACGTTTGACCGCTTCCTTGAAGTTATCCTGCAATAGTCCCCCAATCGCCAGAGATTGACCATCGCTGAGCTGTACCGTGGTCGAAACGCGCCGGGTCTTGAAAGTAGGGACGGGTTGGGTCACGCCCAGCGTTCCAGACAAATTGTTATTGATGGAGACCAACTCTGAGACTTCCGGGCTGACTCGCAGGTGAATGCGGCCTTCTTCGAGGACAGTCGGGGTAAAGCGCACGCCTATGCCGAATTCTTTGGAATTGAGTGTCACCTGGCCTATGCCGCTTTGCACGGGAATTAAAATTTCACCGCCCACCAGAAAGCTCGCATCCTGCCCACTGATCGCCACGATGTTGGGTTCCGCCAGAATTTTGACCAGCTCGTCTCTTTTCTGGGCGTCCATGAGGAAAGAGGTACCCTCATCCATGGTGGCATTGTTGACTCGGGGCAAACCCAGCTCGACATCCGCCGTTAAATTCTTTCCTGTCAGAAAATTTGCGGCGCCTCCGCCAATCATTCCCGCCATGACCTGTGTCCAGGCGCTGCCGGCCTTTCTGGCGGCCCGGGCGAAGTCAAAGCCAAGTTTCTCGGCGATGGTGCGGTTGACCTCGGCGACCTTGACCTCCAGCATCACCTGCTGGTTGTCACGCACGCGCAGCAGATTGACGATCTTGGTGCTGCCCAGCCCTGCGCCCGCACCGGGTGAGTCCTCGTCGCTTTGCATGCCTTGCCGTAGCATCTGCGTTCCTTGACTTCCCTGTCCACCTTGTCCGCCACCTGCCTGACCGCCGCCTTGCATGCTCATCATCATGCCGAGTACGGAAGTGCGGATATAGGTATCCGCCAGGGTGACAGCGCGATCCACCTTAATGGTGTCGGAAACCGTGCCGGAAAGCACCAGTGAATCACCCGCAGCCCTGACTTTGATATCTCTTTCTTCCGGCATGATTTCCAGCAGTTTATTTTGCAGCGCGGCGGCATCCATCAGCACGGTTACATCGACCACCCGGGTTTGCCCGCTGCGTGACCATAGAATAATGTTGGTGGTGCCGATCATCTTGCCGAGGATGTACACTTCGCTCGGGTTGATCAGGGTGACGTCGGCCACGCCGGGGTTGCCGACCGATATGCGTGAAATCGGCGAGGGCAGTCTGAGCAGGGTGGATTTACCCAGCGTCACATCCATGCTGGAGGCCATCTCGGCCATATCGGCTGCTTTGAGATGGGGTGGAATGGCTGCGACAGTTTGCGCTAGCACCGTTGAAACACTGATTACCCACCCTATGATCATCCAGAATAACATCGTGGTGAAATCAGGCAGTTGTTGCGATTTCATTGAATTTCCCCTTTATTTTATCGCGCGTTGGTTTTCTCAAGCCCGCGGATGATCTCGACCGATGGCTTGGGTGTCCCCACAGATTTGTAAACAATTTTTTTGTCTTCTGGCTTGGCTTCAACCGTGGCCATTTTGGTGCCCAGCAAATCGTGCGTGCGTATGCCATCGGTTGAGCCGAAGCTCTTGTCAATCTGATTGCGCAATACCAGCGACAACGTGCCGACACTGCGCGCGAGGTCGAGCCGTTCTGCCTGCTCCGGCGTCACTTCGAGCGTAACGGCGTTGACCACTTTGGGCTTGGTTTCATCGCGACCGAGATCCTGCGCGACAGCCAGCACCAGAATCTGCTCCAGGACGATCTTGGAAACAGGGTTTTTATAGTCTTCCTTGATATTCACCAGAATGTCCACCAGATTGCCGGGGAGCGCAAATCCGGCGACGCCGACCACATCGTTGACACGCACGGTAATCGCGCGTTTGCCATCTGGAATGACGCCCGACAGTCCGCCAGCCGTGCCTTCCGGCGCGAGTTTGCCTTCCAGCAACGGTTCACCGCGCTGCAGATTGACCTTGACGACACGGCTATCGAGCAAGGTGAGATCGTTGAATGATCCAGTCGGAATGCTGCCGCTCGGCCAGTCGATGGTTTTCATCAGATCGGCTGTAAGTCGCGTGCCCACATTGATATCCTGCGCAGCCACCACGACCCGGGAGGCATCGATGCCTACCTGCTGGTTAATCCATTTTCCTGCCACGACCACCGCAGCCACACCTAACAACAGCGAGACCACGATCATTCCTAGCGCGCCTGTATTTCTCATTGAGCTACCTCTCATCCTTTAATCGGGTTATGAATTTTGGGCTGCATCGTTGCATGATCACCACACCATCAATAGGCTGACTATATTGAAAATGAGGCTGTCATGATGATCGAAACAGAACGGCAAAATAACCTTACTTCATGGTTATATACTCATCACCCTTCAAAATTCGGCAGCTATCTTCTCCCGCTGGGAGAAGGTTGGATGAGGGATGATAAAAACCGAATTTTGAAGGGTGATGAGTATATACAGTCGAAAATATGACACCCGGCTGTAGGCATTGGTTATGGCAGCTTGCCCAGGGAGTTGAAGTAGAATAAGGGGAGATTTCCGGATTTTTTAAGAAACCGCTGAACAGGTTCGATTTCGTCCTTCCTGCGAAAGCAGGAGGGTAGGGTGCAATAAGCCAAGCGCATTGCACCAGATAGCGGCGGGTGATTTAATCAATAAATGCAACAGAATGCATGGCGCAATGCCCGTTGGTGATGATGCCTTATATATTTACTTTCTTTGCGCTATCCCCAATGAATCTTTGCCAGATACACCAGCGTTCCGGCAGCAATCGCCACGCCGTAGGGTAATTTTCCGGCGGATTCAGGAAGCATTCCGGTAGCGGGAAGGCTTGCGATTGACGATCCGGCCAGACGCATGAGCAGCATGATCTTGAGATTATCTATGAGCCTGGCTAACTTGCCTTTCCATAAGACGACCCCGATTGCCAATGCACCGCCTGCCAGCAGGATATATAAGGTGACGTTTAACATGCTGGCTGGCCCGACAAATGCGCCAATCATGGCCATGAGTTTGATATCGCCTGCACCCATGGCACGCAGCAGATAGAGCGGCAACAGCACGGCCAAGCCCACACCCAATCCTGCCAACGCGTTCAAGATACCGAGCCCACTCAGCTCCTGTGGGAGTAGGGTATGCAGTAATACGCCAGTGATAGCGCCCGGAAAAACCACTGCATTGGGAATGCGGTAATGGCGGATATCCTGTAAAGCTGCAAGCAATAGCAATATTAACAACGTTCCAGTGATCAACATATCTATTCAATTTCTCTTTTTAACTACCATGTAGTTAAACAACTACATGGTAGGTTAGATTGGAGAATGTAGATTAATTTAATTAGGCGGAAGTTTTTAGTTGTGTACTAATGAATGTAAACATGTCATCTAATTTCCCTCCAAGAGCTGTTGCTCCAGCGATAATTGCAAGCGCAATTAAAGAAGCGAGTAAACCATATTCAATAGCGGTGACACCTTCTTCGTTGCTCATGAATTGTTTAGCGGATTGGATCAGTTTGTTCATGGTATTTCTCCTATCAAGGTTAAAAAGTTCTCTTTTAAAAAGTGACTTTGTTTTGTTACGCCACGGGTGTCATTGTGGCAAATCACATGCCCTGCGCCTATCGTACTGTGGTACATCGTACTTTGGTACAACCTGCGGGCAGCACAAGGTGACTGGCGAACTATATTAAATAGGACGCTGCCGTGATGGCTGAAACAAAGCAACAAAAAGTCTTTATTTTGCTGTTAACCCGGTAGGGTGGATAAGCAACGCGCCATCCACCCAAAAACCAAACAACCACTGGCTAAAACGGGTGGGTTTGGGTTGCAAGCTAAAAACCTGGATACACGCTGATTAAGCCATGCACCTTATTCCGATTCCAGCTTTTAAATCATCATTTGGATTGGACTCAAATACGGTGGATGATGCGTTGCTTATCCACTCTACTCCTGCCGATAGCCAGTTGATCATAGTTTATCGACTCATTTCATTCTGCCCCTGAAATCTCCTGGATTAGAGCCGTCGTCTTTATAAACACGAAATACGAGAGGTTTAGCGGTTTGTTCTATAACGCTTGATACGCTATTTTTCAACATAATGAAAAGGGTGGATAGGCGGGCAGAGGTAGGGCGGATAAGCAAAGCGTCATCCGCCAGAATATTTACACTCCGACTATTTGGCACGGGTAAATTTCAATCAAACGGTGGATGGCGCAAGCTTATCCACCCTTCTGCACTCCTCCTTTTTTATATTTATTATGGGGAAAAAATGAATTCATTAGCAAAGATAATCGAATCCAAGAGATTCAATGTGTATAGCGGGGCGCTATTGGCGGCATTTTTTGGAACCTTTGCTTACGCACATTTCAGTAAATTCCTAGAAACATATCAGTGGTCATTATTGCTGGTCGTTATTTCCGAGACCTTGACTGCGGGATTCTTTGTCTTCCGTAGTCATCCGGAAACTGTTTCATCAACGCCATCCGATTGGTTAGTGGCGATGATTGGTTCCTTTGCACCGTTGTTTTTCCGCCCGGCAGAGTGGGGGGTTCTTCCCATGGCCAGTACCCTGATAGCAGCGGGTACCCTATTGCAGATCATCAGCCTGGTGTCCCTCAATCGTAGTTTCGCACTTGTCGCCGCCAAGCGTGAAATCAAAACCGGATGGATGTACCGTATTGTGCGGCATCCGCTCTATGCGAGTTATTCCCTGTTATTTGGCGGCTATGTGCTGGTGCATACGACGCTCTTGAATCTGCTGGTTTATACCGTGATGGTAATATTTCTCTGCATCCGTATCATCCGGGAGGAAAGGCATCTCGCTCAGGATCCGGCCTATCGCACTTACATGGTTGATGTGCGCTACCGGTTGATCCCGTTTGTGTATTGATGTGGCACGGGTGGATGGCGCGCTGCTTATCCACCCTACCACGCTATCGAAGGCTAATATTCACATAGCACCGTAGGATGTGCTGAACGCAGTGAAGCGCATCGTTCGCGATTGATGCGCCTCGTGCCTCGGCACATTGGACTTGAACTGCATATGGCATAAAAGAATGTGGCATTAGGTTGAAGCGCTTTATCGCTTGCATATTTGTAAACTATGGTATACGGTCGTCCTATGAGAACAATCTACACTACAGATGTTTTCGATGAGTGGTTTTCCAGTCTACGCGACAAGCGTGGCAAGGCGCGTATCGAAGCCCGGTTACGGCGAGTCGAGCAGGGGAATCTTGGTGACGCTAAGCCGATTGGTAAGGGGGTTTCTGAATTGCGTATCGATTGCGGTCCTGGCTATCGGGTGTATCTGGCGCAACGGGGTATTGAAGTTGTTGTGCTGCTTGCGGGGGGCGATAAGAGTACGCAGGAGCATGATATCAAAACCGCGCTTGAATTGGCGCGGAAACTGTAAGGGACAGTCATGAATATGATGAAACTTAAAAAATGGGATGTAATCGACCACCTCAAGACCGAGGAAGATATGGCGCTCTATTTTGACGCTTGCATTGAGGAAGATCCGGGTGACGGCAGCTTGATTCGCGCTGCTTTGGGTGATATTGCGCGTGCTCACGGGATGACCCAGCTTGCGCGTGATACCGGATTGGCTCGAGAAGGGCTTTATAAAGCCTTGTCTGCTGATGGGAACCCCGAGTTTTCCACGATCCTGAAAGTCATCAAAGCACTCGGGTTACGATTGCATGTCGAGGTTGCTCGTCATTGAATGATTATGTTTTATATGAAAGCTAAGCAATTTGACGCCGACTTTAATGGCGGCAAGGATATCACTGCAGTCCTGGATCTTTCACAGGCGCGTAGACCTTTGCAAAAACAGAGAAGAATCAATGTGGATTTTCCAGATTGGATGATTGAATCCTCGATAGGGAAGCCAGTCGGCTCGGTGTGACGCGCCAGTCCATCATCAAGATTTGGCTTGCTGAACGGCTTGAGCAAGTAGCCTCTGGCAAGTAGATCTGTTCAGTGCCGCAGGAGGCGCTGAACGTAATGAAGTACATCGTTCGCGATTGATGCGCCTCGTGCCTCGGCACATCCTACAGCGTTATCCAAGACATGTATATCTCGAAAATCAGCGCAGTAGGGTAGCACCGTAGGATGTGCTGAACGCAGTGAAGCGCATCGTTCGTGATCGATGTGCCTAGTACTCGCGCACCCTACCACGTTATGTGTGCTGAACCAAGATTTCTGATTATTGGCCGTATAAAGGATAAGCGTTGATCGGCAATCATCACTCATACGGTGAATAAGCTTGCGTCATCCACCCACAACGCTTTACTCATGTCTTTCACCTGTGCCCAATTAACCCGAATATTTCATAAATTGGCACGTGCCCTCACTTATCTTTTGATTAATGAGAAAGATTTTGCTCAGTCGGTGTATGAATCACTACACCCCTCCTTCTCAAAACTTCCCTATTAATCAAAATCCTGCGTGATCATCACGCGAATTTATGAAATATTCGGGTTAACCGTGAAGAAGTAGGTTCCGCCTGGGATGCGATTGCGCCGGTAGTTCGGCATTAACCAAGTAGCATGCGGTGGATGACGCGCTGCTTATCCACCCTACTATGCTGGTTGAATTTTGTATTAGACAGAAATGGTGGGGTAGTCGCTGTCATGATCGATGTCTGTCTGATTCGATGTGGCGGCGGTATCCTTGACGAGCAGGGCCAGCTTGATTCGATCTGAAATGGCCAGTTTGCGGAATATCTCGGTCAGGTGTGCCTTGACGGTTCGTTCGGTGATATCCAGTTGTCTGGCAATTTGCTTGTTGCTTTCACCGCGTCCTACCAGGATGGCGATTTCATATTCACGCCGGGTTAAATTTTCAAGCAGGCTATTTACTGCGCGTTCAATTTGTTTTTTTTCCTGCAAGGTTATGGCCAGCTCATTTTGCATGTGCTGGACCAGCTTACGCCGGATCCATAGTTCGCCTTGCCAGACAGCCTTGACGGCGCGTTTGATTTGTTCAGGCTCGATGGTGTCCAAGCAAAATCCCCTGACTCCCGATTTAAATAACGCCCACTCCATTTCATCGGAAAGGCCGTGGATAGATAATATGATCCGGGTTTTAGGGCTCAGCACCAGCAGGCTTTCAATGATCTGCAGGCTGTCTATACCGAGTAAGTCATGATCAAGCAGAAGGATGGGAGGGGATCTTCTGATCAGTTCATGTGAGAGAGAATCCAGATCGGTCAGGCAGATCAGGGTAGAAATATCCGATAATCCTTGCTTCCAATGAGCAAGTTTTTCTTCGCAGGAACTGGCAAGCAGAATCAAGATCGTTTCTCCTGTTCAACTGGATTAAGGTTGTCATTTATTAACATAACGACTTATTTTTTCCCGGTCTTGAAACATTAAACGAGGCACATGCGACGCTATGCCCGCTGGTGGTTACTGTCTGGCGCATTGAATACTGAAATTCAAGGGCGGCAGGTGAAAGGGTGATGGATCGCTTCATCACCCCGACCTGAGCACGTTAGCGCATCTTCATCTAATGGACAGGCACTGCTCTAAGCAGATTCAGCGTATTACTCTCGGGCTGATAGAGCATTTCAACTGAATACACGGCACCGGATTGAGTATCGAGCACTTGAGGAAATTTAACGATCTGGTTAACCGGATTATAGGTTGGCAGATAAGGATCTGCCGTTAACGGCTCGCTGAGTGATTGGATCGACCGGATGCCGAACGTGGTTAAGGTATTGGCATCTGTCGGCGTATTCAACTGCTCCAGTTCAGCAGTAAATAACTGATTATTTACCCGTATTCTGGCGACATGGGCTTTCCGGCCGACTGCATCGAACGCTACGCTATCGGGAGAGAGGACAGCGAAGGGATCAGCGCCGGTACGCGTGACTCTCAGGGTATATTGATCGTCGGAGAAGGGGAATGGAGTGATGAACTGTTCAATGATCCTAGTTCCACCAGGAAGAGTAGCTTTCACTCTTTCTAGTACTACATCCCCAGCGCCGCATCCTTCCACATCATTGTTTATTTGAGGATCAAGACTACTACTCCTGAATAAGGGTGAGGTGATCAGCACCAGATAATTTTTGGGTTGTTGACCTACCCCAATATCCAGGGTGCGCCGGTCACCGAAACAGGGATCAATGATGCCAATCAGGCTATTATTGAAGAAGCCTTTGTCGTAAAGTAAATAGAAATGATTTGCTTGAGTGGTAGATAGCGTTTCATTGGTGCGGTCTATATAAGTCCTGAGAGTTACAGTTTTGTCTTCATTGCCTTCACTTTGAAATTTATCGGCATCGAGAACGTACATTACCCAGCCTTTTTCATCCTTGCACTGTGAGCCTTCCGGGCAGAGCTCCAGATTGATGATTTCGTTACCGAGGCTGTTGACTATGAACCAGTCCCGGTCATCAGGACTCGTCAACTGACCGCGCATATACTGCCCCATCTGGGAAGCGTTTCCCGCATGAATCGGGCTTGCTTCATTGGAGTTATTGTTGAACTCAATTTCGACATTATCAAAAGATACTGAGGGATTACCAAGAATATAAACAGTCAGCTTGGCATCAATGGTGTTGTCATTGGCAGTAATAATCTGATAAAGAAAAGTTTCTTGTGCGACATCGTTGAGGCCCAAAGCCTGAACCTGCGGCAGATCGTTCTTCATAACATAACGAAAACCGCCCGCTGCAGAAATATCCAGGAAACCATAATTTCCGATCGGACTATTCAGTAACCTGAGGGATAGGCCATCTAATTCACCAAACAGACTTCCCGAGACCTCCGGCTTTTCATTCTTTATCACGGTTACGACAAGCTCTAGATGATCAATCTGATTCGTGTCGGTGCTACTGCCTGACGATCCTCCCGATGAAGTGCCTCCACCGGGTGATGTCGTGTCTCCGGGTGGCCGTATTATCGCCGCAGAGACTACGCAGGAAAATATCAGCATCATAACCAGCATCATGGCATTACTTATTGCAGTCCATTTATTCATAATCGTTCGCAATTGAGTGTGTTGATCAAGAGTGTTCAGACGATAGCGGAATAGCAGAACAGCCAGGCAATGATTCACTTTGTCCCGAAAGATGAATCAGAGTCTGGCGGCAAGCGCTACGTAAAACCTTATGCTTGCGATTATGTGGAAGTTTGTTGTGCCGTGAGGGAAGGAACAGCCCGATAAAAAGCGGTTATTTCAGATTTATTAAATGAGTCTGAGGGGAGGTTTTCTGGGTTGACCCCGTTTGTGTATTGATCAGTTGCGCGGAAGAACTGAATAGGCGTTTTCAGAACCAGACAAGAATCGACTCATCCGGTTCTATTTTGCAGAACTATCCTTCAACGATTTCAAAATCATGGGTGATATTGACTGTGCTCTTTAGCATGATAGAGGCTGAGCAATATTTTTCTGCGGAGAGATTGATCGCGCGTTCTACCTGTTGGGCCTTCAGGTTTTTTCCGGTTACGATGAAGTGCAGGTGAATATCGGTAAATACCTTGGGATCTTCAGTAGCCCGGGCGGCATCGATTTCCACGACGCAGTCGGTGATTTCCTGACGGCTTTTCTGCAGAATCAGAATGACATCGATTGAGGAGCAGCCGCCGAGTCCCAGCAAGATTAGTTCCATCGGGCGTGGTCCCAGATTTTTTCCACCGATATCCGGTGCGCCATCTATCTGGACTGCATGGCCGCTTTCTGTTTCGCCGGTGAAATGAATGCCGTCCTGCCATTTGATACGTGATTTCATCAGTCTTTTTCCTGTGTTTTTATTAGAGAGCTTAACCCGAATATTTCATAAATTGGCGCGTGCCCTCACTTGCCTTTTGATTAATAAGAAAGATTTTGCTCAGTCGGGTGTATGAATCACTACACCCCTCCTTCTCAAAACTTCCCTATTAATCAAAATTCTGCGTGATCATCACGCGAATTTATGAAATATTCGGGTTAAGTAAATTCGTCTATTCAATTTCATCGTTCCCGCGGGCGGAAACCCGGGAAATATCAGTGCGCAAAAGATTGACGGGTCGTGAGGCGCAATCCAAGTTGCAGTAATTCATTTCCAATATCACCCTTGGCGACGCCTTTGATCATTCTGTCTATGCTTGCGGCGTGTAAAAGCGCCTGTAAAAGTAATCGAGGGGGCAAGCGTTTTACGGCAGTTGTCATGGTTTTCTGCTGCTGACTCCAGACACGCGCGTCTTTTAACGCTTGCGCGAGCGGCTTACCTGTACCCACTGCCTGGTGAATTTGCAGCAGCGTGCGAATGGGCTCAGTCAGCGCACTCAGAATCAGGGGAGGGGGCGTGCCTTCACCTTGCAATCCTTCCAGGATACGGGTGTAGCGCACGGTATCCGCCGTCAGCATGGCTTCAGACAGGCTGAATACATCGTAGCGCGCAACATCGAGCACCGCATTCTTGACGTGCTCAAAAGAAAGCATGCCAGGCGGATAGAGTAAAGCAAGTTTCTTGATTTCCTGCTGGGCCGCCAGAAGATTGCCTTCCACCTTGTCTGCGAGAAATTGCAGGGCATCCGGCGCAATATGCTGTTCTTGTAGCGCGAGGCGTTGCTCAATCCAGTTTGCCAGCCGGGAGTGTGCTATCGGATCGGCGGCGATCATTACGCTTGAATGCTCGAGCGCTTTAAACCATTTGCTGGTCTGGGTCTGTTTATCAATTTTGGGCAGCGTTATGAGCGTTATGGTATCAGGAGACTGGCTCTGACAGAGTGCTTCGATAGCGAGACCGCCTTCTTTTCCAGGCTTGCCTGAAGGAATACGGATATCGAGCAACCGCCGTTCTTCAAATAATGATGATTGGCAGCGCCATCGTTGCAGATTCGACCAGTCGAAACGGTGGTCTACCGTAAAAATATCCCGCTCGGCGTAGCCGTGTTGCCGGGCATGAGCGCGAATCGTGTCCGCTGCTTCCATTGCGAGCAGTTGCTCGTCACCTACGATGGCATAAAGCGGTGCGAGCTGTTTTTGCAAGTGACGGGAAAGCTGATCGGGGTTGATGCTCATAAATGAGTTTGATTGGCGTTATGCAAGACTTAACATTTTCTCAAAATGACGGGTGAGGCTTGATTGCGGCGATACGCCGGATGATCTGCTGCACAGCGTCTGATTGCATGTCCTTGTAAAGCATTTCCTCTTCTGCTGCTTTGGCGAGAACCTGTTCATCCAGGAAAGGGAGCACCCGTGTCACGTTGATCTCCTCAACTGGTGCGATTTCAGCACCCTGGGAGTCGATCAGGCGCGCGGAAATACGATAGCCTAACTGAAATTCCCTGACGCGCCCGCCAATTGAAAGAGACAGAATTTTCTTTTCATTAACCGCGCTCAGGATCTGCAGGATGGCCTGAGCTTTTTCCGGTTTTTTGACAACTTTTGCATTGGTGCTGACACGAATAGCTCGCTCGACATCTATTCTGATGGAATGGCCTGGCGGCGCGGTGACATGAATGGAATCAAATGGCAGGGCGGTGATTTGTCCGCGCAAATGGAAGCCGCAGGCGGTGAGTGCGAGCATAAGAGTGATCGCAAGGAATGCACGGATGGGTTTCATAATATCGATAACACTTATTTCCAGTTTATACGCATCACCCTTCAAAATTCGGTTTTTATCATCCCTCATCCGGCCTTCTCCCAGCGGGAGAAGGTCTAGCTGCCGGATTTCGAAGTGCGATGAGTATAAATCCAGTATTTGAGTATCTTTGTTTATTAGCCCGAATAATTCAAGGCAACGCATTATTCTTAAACGACAATATTGATCAATCTTCCGGGGACGACGATTACTTTTTTCACTGACTGCCCTGCAATGGTTTTCTGAATATGCTCATGATCCAGGGCGATGCGTTCGATTGTTGCGCGATCCGCGTCTTTGGCGACCCGTATTTGAGCGCGTAATTTACCATTGACCTGGACAACGAGCTCGATGTCATCCTGGAGCAGCGCCTGAGGATCGGCCTTGGGCCATGCTTGATCGAGCAGTTCCGTACCCGGCTTGAGTGCCTGCCAGAGCGCGTGGCAAATATGCGGAACGATCGGTGACAGCAGCAGAACAATGCTTTCCAGCGCTTCTTGCATGAGCTGACGCGCTGTTAAATCGGTCGCTTGCAGTTTGGCCAGCTCGTTCATCAATTCCATCACAGCAGCAATTGCAGTATTGAAAGTGTGGCGGCGGTCCAGATCGTCGGTCACTTTGGCGATCGTCTGGTGAAGCTGGCACCGCAACGATTTGAGTTCAGGCGGGAGCGTGTCGGCGTGAAGCTGCCCGGCAGGGATGCCGCCTTGTTGCAAGTGGCTATAAGCGAGCCTCCACAAACGTTTGAGAAAACGGAAAGATCCTTCCACGCCCGTATCGGACCATTCCAGTGTCTGGGTAGGCGGGCTGGCAAACATCATGAACAATCGTGCGGTATCGGCACCATATGATTCCACTAACTCCTGGGGATCCACTCCATTATTTTTTGATTTTGACATGGTGCCGATACCGCCCGATTCGACGGGTTGATTATCAGCATGCAATACAGCGCCAAACCGCTTACCCGCTTCATCAAAATGAATGTCAACCTCAGCTGGATTGAAATAGGCGATACGGCCGGTATCCATTTTACGGAAGAAGATTTCATTCAATACCATACCCTGGGTCAGCAGATTGGTGAAAGGCTCGTCGAGGGAAATCAATCCGAGATCACGCATGACTTTGCTCCAGAATCGCGAATAAAGCAAATGCAAAATGGCATGTTCAATCCCGCCGATATACTGGTCTACCGGTAGCCAGTAATTCACTCGTGAATCTGCCATGGCGGAACCCTGATCCGGGCAGGTATAACGGATGTAATACCAGGATGAGTCGACGAACGTGTCCATGGTGTCGGTTTCACGGCGTGCGGATTGGCCGCACCGGGGGCAGGCGCATTCATAAAATGACGGCGATTTTGCCAGAGGATTACCCGATCCGTCTGGCACTATATCTTCCGGTAGCCTGACGGGGAGTTGATCATCCGGCACGGGAACGACTCCGCAATGATCGCAATGAATCAATGGAATAGGACATCCCCAGTAGCGCTGGCGTGAGATGCCCCAATCGCGCAGACGATAACGCATCCGCTTTTCCCCTAGTTCCTTGTGTTTCAGCGCGGTTGCAATGGCCTCTACCGCAGCTTGAAATTCTAACCCTGAAAATTCTCCTGAGTTGAAGGTGATGCCGTACTCGACATAGGCTTGAGTCAGTGCCGTGTCTGCATCGCCGTCTTTGGGTTTGATGACAGCTTTAATCGGCAAGGCATATTGGGTAGCAAATTCAAAATCACGTTCGTCATGCGCCGGGACAGCCATGACAGCGCCTTCGCCGTAACTCATGAGAACATAATTGGCGATCCATACTGGTAGGCTTTCTCCGGTAAGCGGGTGAATTACGAATAAACCGGTATCCATGCCTTTCTTTTGCTGGGTGGCCAGTTCCGCTTCCATGGTGGCGCCGTGTTTGCATTCTTCAATGAATTCAGCAAGTTTTGGATTATCTTTTGCTGCATGGAGTGCGAGTGGGTGCTCGGCGGCTACCGCTACATAAGTCGCGCCCATCAGGGTGTCCGCGCGCGTGGTGAACACTTTGAGATCCTGAGGGGTGCCAGATTTTTTATCAGCAGGAAAAATGATATCGACGCCATAACTTTTACCAATCCAGTTAGCCTGCATGGTTTTGACGCGGTCGGGCCACCCTGGCAGCTTGTCCAGATCGTTGAGCAGCTCATCGGCGTACTGGGTGATGGCCAGGTAGTAGCCGGGAATCTCGCGTTTTTCTACCAGCGCACCGGTACGCCAGCCGCACCCATCGATGACTTGTTCATTAGCTAATACGGTTTGATCAATGGGATCCCAGTTCACGACCTGGGTTTTCTTGTAGGCGATGCCTTTTTCAAGCATGCGCAGGAATAGCCATTGATTCCAGCGGTAATAGTGTGGATCACAGGTTGCGATTTCACGATTCCAGTCAATACCCAGCCCTAGGCTTTGCAATTGCTTACGCATGTAGGCAATATTGTCATATGTCCATTGGGCTGGAGGAACGCCATGCTGCATGGCTGCATTTTCAGCTGGTAATCCAAATGCATCCCAGCCCATGGGTTGCAGTACGTTATAGCCTTGCATACGGTGGTAACGGGACAATACATCGCCTATCGTGTAATTACGTACATGTCCCATGTGCAGTTTGCCGGATGGATAGGGAAACATCGACAGACAGTAATATTTAGGCATGCCAGGGTTTTCAGTCACATTGAATGCGGCAGTCTCTTCCCAGTGTTGTTGTGCGACTTGTTCGATTTCCTGAGGGTGATATTTTTCTTGCATGTAACGAATTTCCTGGCAGTAAAGAAAGATCTGATTATACCGTGAACAAATGCGCTTGATACGTTCCAACCGCTCATGATAGCCTCAATTAACGAATATTTATCGAAGGGTTTTGAAATGATCATTAATCAACACTTAAAGCCGTTTTGCACCTTGCTATTTATCTTCTTTCTGACTGCGTGCGCCACGTCGCCAACGGGTAGAACGCAATTGGCTTTTATGCCAGATGCTGAACTGGATAGCATGGGGCTTCAGGCTTTTGAAAATTTGAAAAAGGAAAAACCCATTAGCCATAACAACAAAAACAACCAATTTGTAAGCTGTATTGCCAATGCGATCACGCGTGAAATTGGAGGGGAATGGGAAGTGGTCGTGTTTGACGATCCATCGCTGAATGCGTTTGCACTGCCAGGTAGAAAAATTGGGGTACATACCGGCCTGATAGATCTGGTTGATAATCAGGATCAATTAGCTGCAGTCATCGGTCATGAAGTAGGTCATGTCTTGGCCAGACACAGTAATGAACGCATGTCGCAGCAATTAGGCGCGCAAGCAGGAATAGCCCTGATTCAAGCGGTAGCAGCGCCGCAAACAGCAATGGGCCAGACTGCGATCAGTTTACTGGGGATCGGCGCGGAGTATGGGGTTATCATGCCTTTTAGCAGATTACATGAGAGTGAAGCCGATACGATTGGGCTGGATCTCATGGCGAAAGCGGGCTTTAATCCTGCAGAAAGCGTCATCCTATGGCAAAAAATGGCGCAAGCTAGCCACGGCAGCCAACCTGTCGAGTTTCTCTCAACGCATCCTTCCCATGCTACGCGTATTCAGGATCTGCAGGCACGGGTACCTCAGGCGCAGCGGTTACAACAACAAGCCAGGGCCGCAGGCAAGAGCCCTCGTTGTGTTAAGTGATCGTCAATCTCCTAGAGATGGATGGAAGACGTGAAAGACGTGAAAGACGTGAACAAAGTGTTGTGATGCTGGGTGGATGACGGCTGCTTATTCACCCTGCCACGCTAGTTGCTATGGAACGTGCCGGGGCACGAGAGGCGCATCAACCGTGAACGATGCGCTTCACTACATTCGTTTTATTGAAGCTTATTACGATACTTAGCCCGAATATTTCATAAATTGGCACGTGCCCTCACTTGTCTTTTGATTAATAAGAAAGATTTTGCTCAATCGGGTGTATGAATCACTACACCACTCCTTCTCAAAACCTCCCTATTAATCAAAATCCTGCGTGATCATCACGCGAATTTATGAAATATTCGGGTTAGCGCACTTCAAAATTTGGCAACTATACCTTTTCCCGCTGGGAGAAGGCCGGATGAAGGATGATAAAAACCGAATTTTGAAGTGTGACGAGTATATGTTCGTTTTATCGAAACTCGCTACGTTCGTTTTCTCGCTTCCTGTGCTCCATTTGCCTTTACTTCATCCTGTCGGACGATTTATTCAGGGCTTTCCGGATTGTTTCCAATTTATATTTTCAGGTGATTACCTGTCAAAATAGTGTGGAAAGGAGGTATCATACAAGGTTATTGCCAGTGGCGTAGAGATCATCGGTAAATTTAGCATTGTTTTTTATATTTAAGGAGATAGTAGCAAAATGTCGCAAAAACATCCCGTTATTGCCGTGACCGGATCATCCGGTGCTGGCACATCCACGGTTAAGAATAGTTTCGAGCATATCTTTCGTCGGGAAAAATTGAATGTTGCTATCGTGGAAGGAGATAGTTTCCACCGCTACGACCGGGACGCCATGAGAAATGCAGTAGCAGAATCAGAGAAAAGCGGCGGGCGCCCTATCAGTCATTTTGGGCCAGAAGCCAATGAATTTGAGAAACTGGAAGTCCTGTTCAAGGAATATGGTCAAACAGGCTCGGGTATGACCCGCCTATACCTTCATAATGAAGAAGAGGCTGCCCCTTACAATCAGAAACCTGGCACCTTTACCCCTTGGAAACCGATTGGGCCCGGTACCGATCTTTTGTTTTATGAAGGTCTGCACGGCGGTGTAAAAAGCGATACCGCGGATGTGGCAAAATATGTGGATCTTCTCGTGGGCGTGGTTCCCATCGTCAATCTGGAATGGATACAGAAAATTCACCGTGATACCAGTGCTCGCGGTTATTCAGCAGAGGCCGTGACACAGACTATTCTGCGCCGTATGCACGACTATGTGCACTATATTACTCCGCAGTTTTCACACACACATATCAATTTTCAGCGTGTTCCAACGGTCGATACCTCCAATCCTTTTATTGCTCGTGAGATTCCGACGCTGGATGAAAGCATGGTGGTGATCCGTTTTCGCGATTACAAATCTGTGGATTTTCCTTTCCTGTTGAATATGATTCATGATTCATTCATGTCACGTCCCAATACCATTGTTGTGCCGGGCGGCAAAATGGGCATGGCGATTGAATTGGTTTTGACGCCATTGATCCTGGATCTGACCGCAAAAAGTAAACAATAGTTTTACAAAGCCTACCTGGGAAGAGAGTGAGCGTTATGATAGCTCCTCATTATTCGCTCTCAGGTAGGTACAAGCTGAGTACACTGCAACACTTCCTTCTGAGTTATGACTTCCTTACTTTCTGGATTGAATCCACAGCAACTTGAAGCTGTCACTTTACCTCATCAGTCGGCATTGATACTGGCTGGAGCAGGGAGTGGCAAAACACGGGTGCTGACAACACGTATTGCCTATCTGATTCAATCAGGACAAGTTAGCCCAAACGGTATTCTTGCGGTCACGTTTACCAATAAAGCAGCTAGAGAAATGATCGTGCGCATTGCTGCGATGCTGCCCATCAATACGCAAGGAATGTGGATCGGGACTTTCCATGGGTTATGCCATCGCATGTTGCGCGCACATTATCAGGACGCGGGATTGCCAAAAACTTTTCAGATTCTCGATATGGGCGATCAGCAGGCGGTAATCAAGCGACTTCTGAAAAATCTTGCCGTTGATGAAAAGGCATTTCCTCCCCGCCAGGTTCAATGGTTTATTAATCACGCAAAAGAAGAGGGGCGGCGTGCTGCTCAGGTTGAAGTGTATGACAGTTTTACACGCAATATGCTCGAATTTTATCGTGCCTACGAAGTATCGTGTATGCGGGAAGGAATCGTTGATTTTGCCGAGCTGCTGTTGCGCTGTTACGAGTTACTGACGGATAACGAGCTTCTGCGAAATCATTATCGTGATCGTTTCAGCCATATACTGGTAGATGAGTTCCAAGATACCAACCGGTTACAATATCAATGGCTCAAACTGCTGGCAGGTGTGGGATCGCCAAAACAGGCTGCCGTATTTGCTGTCGGGGATGATGATCAAAGTATCTATGCTTTCCGCGGTGCTCATAGTGGAAATATGCAGGATCTCGAGCGTGATTTTGCCGTTTCGGGCATTATCAAGCTGGAACAAAACTACCGTTCCCACGGCAATATTCTGGAAGCAGCCAATGCACTGATAGAAAACAATCGCGGGCGTCTTGGCAAGAATTTGTGGACTGCTGAAGGACAAGGCGAGCCCGTGCGGGTGTATAACGCTGTGACGGATTTTGATGAAGCGGCCTTTATCGTGGATGAGATCAAGGCGCTGCATTCAGAAGGGGTGGCGCTCTCCGATATCGCTTTGCTTTATCGATCCAATGCGCAGTCACGCGTCCTGGAACATAGCTTGTTTAATGCCTCGTTGTCTTATCGAGTTTATGGCGGTATGCGCTTTTTTGAACGCCAGGAGATCAAGCATGCGATTGCTTATTTGCGATTGATCGCGCATCCTGATGATGATCATGCGTTGTTACGGGTGATCAATTTCCCGCCTCGGGGCATTGGGGTACGCAGCCTGGAGCAATTGCAGGATGAAGCGAAATTGCATCAAATAAGCTTATGGGCCGCAGCGCTCAAGAAATGCAGTGGCGAGACAGCCGTTAGCCCTGATGAGAGCAAAGCAAGAAAAGGACTTCCGAATTTTGTGTCGCTGGTCATGGCGATGCAGCACGCGTGCGCTGATTTGCCCTTGCCTGAGATAATCCGCTATATGCTGACTCATAGCGGATTATTGAATCATTATAGCTCGGAACGTGAAGGAGCAGAGCGGCTGGAAAATCTCAATGAATTGATCAATGCAGCGACCAGTTTCGTTCATGAAGCTGAAGATGATAGTCTTGTAGCATTTCTTTCCCATGCCTCACTCGAAGGGGGAGAACATCAGGCAGATAATCACCAGGATGCATTGCAACTCATGACCGTGCATGCAGCTAAAGGGCTGGAATTTCACACTGTATTTCTGAGTGGATTGGAAGAAGGGTTATTTCCGCATGACAATAGCCGCAATGAGGCGAATGGCGTGGAAGAAGAGCGGCGTCTGATGTATGTGGCTACGACGCGTGCGCGGCGGCGATTATATTTAAGTTTTTCGCAAAGCCGGATGCTGCATGGCCAGACGCATTACAATATTCCTTCGCGATTTATCGATGAAATCCCTGAGCATTTGCTGAAATGGTTGCAGCCTCTATCAAAGGCTAACATGGGTTCTTACCGATCTTCTAATGAGCAGGCTAGATTTTCCTCTAGCAGAAGTTCATGGGGGCAGTCTCCTGCCGGAGGCGGGGTGACGGAAAAGTTGTCTCGGGATTCAGCAGAACAGCTATCCGGCTGGCGCATAGGACAGAATGTTTCACACGCAAAATTCGGAGCCGGTGTCATCATTAACTATGAGGGCCAGGGCCCTGATAGGCGAGTTCAGGTTCAATTCAATCGTGCAGGAACCAAATGGCTCCTGCTGGAATATGCCAAATTGACACCGTTGCAGTGAGGGTCAGTCGCGGGGCGACTGGTTGCTTTCGGTATTTTCTTTATTCTGTATTTCTTCTTTTTCCTCTGTAGCCTCTTTACCGGTAGACATGGACCCAGAATGAAAAATATCCTGGTAGCTAACATAGATTGAGGCAAATACAGTGGGGATCCATAGGGGGAGTCCTAACCCGTAAGGCATGATGGCAAGGAAAAGCAGTATGATGAGGGCGATGGTATAGATCTGAAAGGGGATGATATTTTTCAGGCAGGCAAAAAAGCTTTTCCGGATGGCAATCATGGGAGGCATATTCTCGAACATGACCAGCAACGGAGCAAACCAGATCGCCATCATGAGCGGAACTGTCAGCAGCAATCCAGCCAATGAAGCAGACAGGGCATTATCCATTACTTCCATCAGTTCCTGTTCATCAAATCTTTTTCCATAAAGTAACATATCGACCAGCGCGCTTCCTCCTATCAGCATGAATATGCCGATTATCAGCACTTGGCCTATCAGATAAAATCCGCCTACCGTAATCAGCGGCACGGTATTCTTTTTGAAACCAAGAAATAAATGACCCAGCTCTAATTGATCACCTTGCTCCAGACTTCTGCAGCCTGTCATGATTCCCGCCATAAAAACGGGAGAAATGAGCGTGAAAATGAATTTCCCCAGCACGGGCAGAAATTCCAGTGTCATGGCAATTAGTAGGAAGGTGAGGCACAGTAATATCCATACAAAAGGGGATAGGCGGAACAAATAAAAGCCACTCAGTATCCATTGCAATCCTTGCCTACCGCGAACTTGTCGAGCTTCCATCAATTTTGTTTTCTCCAATGAATTTTGTAACGGGTTATTTGATTTTAAAATCTATTCATTTTCCAGAAGTACTTACAGATTTCCTGGGACTGTGGATATCAAGCAAATGATTCTGTTGAATCAAATTTAGGGGAATATTTCCATTATTCCCCTTTCCTTTCTGGTAAAGCCTGGAGATCAAGGCAGTACATAGATTTTTTAGTCGATTAGCTAATCCAGATTTGCATCAATCTGGAATGATTAGCCAGGTGATATTTCAGAATTTCTCTGAAATATCCAGGATCTTTCTGGTGAGTGAGCTCTCCTTCCCGAGGCAGATAATAATCATATAAACGCGATATCCAGAAACGCAATGCGCCAGCGCGCAGCATTTGTGGCCATGCCTTGTGCTCCTCGCTGACGAGGGGGCGTATACGGTGATATGCCGACAAAAGTGCCCGTGTGCGCATTTCATCCAGTGCGATATCTTCAGATACGCACCAATCATTGATTGTAATAGCAAGATCGTACAAGAACGTATCATTACACGCAAAATAGAAATCGATGATGCCGCCGATCGAGGTATCAATAAATAACACATTATCGCGAAATAGATCGGCATGAATCACTCCCCGCGGCAGAGTTTCTGTTCGATGTAATGATTGGAATTGCAGCTCTTCACTAAGTAATGTTTGTTCTTCTCTGGTGAGAAACGGCATCACTTCTTTTGCTGCAGCATTCCACCATATTAAGCCGCGCGGATTGGCCATCTTTACAGGGTAAGATAAGCCAGATAAATGCATTCTGGCTAACATTCCGCCAATTTCGGCGCATTGCCCAAGAGTGGGATGTGTCAGTGATTTACCTGGTAAAAAGGTAACGATGCTGGCTGGCTTGCCATTCAATTCACCCAGCAGTTTCTGTTCGCGCGTGGCAATTGGATTGGGACACGGAATACCTCGATTTGATAAATGGGCCATCAGATTGAGGTAGAAGGGGAGTTCTGAAACGGTCAGTTTTTCAAATAGTGTCAGAATGTATTTGCCAAGCGTTGTGGTAACGAGATAATTGGTATTTTCAATACCAGACGAGATACCTTGAAGATTGATCAGGGTACCGAGTGGATAATCTTGAAGCCAGACTGAGAGTTGTTCCTGGGTAACCGGAGTAAAGACAGACATGAATAAACAGGTAGAAAAAGCGTCAATAGGTAGATTTAAGCCTCACGTAGCGATTATTTTCTTATGCTGATTTTATTTGGCCTCAAAATCTGTAAAGCTCCCACATCGGTACGTTCACACCATAACCTTCAAGATCACCTCGATGGGGCTCGCCTACGGGACTACGTTTATTTAAAAGGTAAAAGGGTTTACCAATACGAGGGATAACTTTAATCATATATAACTGACCATTGACCCGATATTCCTCCACAGTTTCTTCTTTACCCTTGATAATTGTCACTTGCGGTTCCAGTGATGAGTCGGTCCCCAGGTCAGGCAGCGGGGATTCCTCACGTGGCGCTAAATCAGGCAGTTCGGGAAGGGGTTGTAAATCTTTTGGTTGCTCATTGGATTGTGCGGATACTGACCACGTATACCAAATAGCACACAAAAATAGAATAGTCTTTATGGATTGCATGCTGATTCCTAGCGGCTGGTAGCGTTCATTCTATCTGAAATAAAGTAGATTGTTATAAATTGAGTTGAATTTCTCTTTCGGCGGGAGTGGGTTCAAAGCCAGAGGTTTCATAATGTTGAAAAATGGCATCGACAATTTGCGCGGGCTCGTCGATAATCTGAATCAGATTCATATCTTCCGGAGAAATATAACCTTCATTAATGAGCACTTGCTGAAACCAGTCAAGCAAGCCTCGCCAGAAATCTGAGCACACTAAAATAATGGGCATTTTCCTCGTTTTACCTGTTTGCACCAGTGTCAATGCTTCCATCAATTCATCCACGGTACCAAATCCACCGGGCATGACGATATAAGCTGTCGCAAATTTGACGAACATGTATTTTCTGGCAAAGAAATGGCGAAATGATTGGCTGACATCCTGATAAACATTGCGGTGCTGCTCATGAGGCAACTGGATGTTCAGCCCTACACTGGGTGATTTGCCAAAATAGGCGCCTTTGTTTGCTGCTTCCATAATGCCTGGGCCGCCGCCGGAAATAACTGAGAAGCCTGCATCCGACAATTGCCGTGCGATGGCCTCAGTTAATTTATAATAAGGGTGATCCGGCTCAGTGCGCGCACTCCCGAATATACTGACTGCCGGTTGAATATATTCAAGACGTTCTGTGCCTTCAACAAACTCTGACATAATACCAAAGACACGCCATGATTCCCTTATTGACCAGGGTTTCTCAAGAGACATGATGCCGCTTAGTTTTTCTTGCAAACTCATAGAGGTCCTTTATTAGATGAAAACGCTTTTGCTAGTTGATGGCTCATCTTATTTATATCGTGCATTTCATGCACTACCCGATTTACGCAACCGCCAAAATGAGCCAACTGGCGCAATTTACGGTGTGCTCAGCATGTTACGACGCTTGTACAAGGAATATCATGCAGATTATAGCGCGTGCGTGTTTGATGCAAAAGGCAAAACTTTTCGTGACGATATTTACCCGCACTATAAAGCACATCGTCCTCCCATGCCTGCGGATTTATCTCAACAAATTGCGCCATTGCATGAATGCATCGATGCGATGGGTTGGCCTATGCTGATAATAGAAGGCGTTGAAGCGGATGATGTGATCGGGACACTCGCTAAAAAGGCGAATCAGTCAGGCATGCAATGCATTATTTCAACAGGTGATAAAGATATCGCCCAATTGGTCAATCCTGGTATTAAACTCATTAATACCATGAACAATGAAATCCTGGATGAAGCGGGTGTGCAGAATAAATTTGGTGTCATCCCTGCACAGATACTCGATTACCTGGCACTGGTAGGCGACAGTGCAGATAACATTCCAGGGGTTGAGAAAGTGGGTCCTAAAACAGCAGTGAAGTGGCTGACACAATACGACACCTTGGATAATATCATCGCGCATGCCAGTGAAATAAGCGGGGTCGTCGGAGAAAATCTGCGCAAGGCATTACCTTGGCTGCAGATATCACGTACATTACTGACGATTAAGTGCGATGTGATGCTGCCGATTGATTTACATGATTTGATCATTAAGTCGCAAGATACTCAGAAACTGGCAGCGCTCTTCGAACATCTGGACTTTAAAACCTGGCTACGAGAGCTGCAGCAAAATGTGCAGCCGGACTCTGCTCATTCAGATCCCATTTCGGTGGCAAATCTACAACGTCAAGCAGAGCACTTGCCTGGAGGAGAGATTTCGCCTGTTTATGAAACCATTCTTACGGAAGCGCAGTTGAGTCAATGGTTGGCACGCTGTGAGGCAGCGCCACTGGTTTCACTCGATACCGAGACGACTAGCTTAAATCCAATGCAGGCCCAACTCGTAGGAATCTCCTTATGTATTGACGCAGGTGAAGCGGCCTATCTGCCGCTCACTCATCGCTTTCCTGGTGCGCCGCAACAATTGGATATTGATTTTGTATTGAACAAAATGAAACCTTGGCTTGAGAATCCGGCAAAATTGAAAGTCGGGCAGAACCTGAAATACGACAAGCATGTTTTTGCCAATCATGGTATCAGTCTGAATGGTATTGTCCATGACACGCTACTGCAGTCTTATGTGCTGGAGTCCCATCAATCGCATAATATGGATAGCCTGGCATTGCGTCATTTGGGTATAAAAACGATTACCTATGATGAAATCACGGGTAAGGGCGCGAGCCGGATCGGATTTGATCAGGTGATGATTGAGCAGGCCACTCGCTACGCAGCAGAAGATGCTGATATTACACTGCGATTGCATCAGTGTTTATGCCCTGAAATTGAAAGTCAGGCGCAACTTGACTATGTTTATCGCCATCTTGAGATGCCACTGCTAGTTGTATTATTTCAGATTGAGCGTAATGGCGTGCTGCTGGATGTGGATCTTTTACAAGCACAAAGCCGTGAACTGGAAACGCAATTACTGGCGCTGGAACAGCAGGCTTGTTCGATTGCCGGCCAAGTATTCAATTTGAACTCAACCAAACAAATCCAGGAAATTTTGTTTAACCAACTCAAATTGCCGGTTATCAAGAAAACACCCAAAGGCTCCCCATCAACCGATGAAGACGTATTGCAGCAACTCGCGCTAGATTATCCGTTACCCAAGATTCTGCTCGATTATCGCGGTCTGGCTAAACTCAAATCGACTTATACGGATAAATTACCGTTAATGGTGGATAGCAGCACCGGGCGGGTACATACCAATTATGCGCAAGCAGTGGCCGTAACCGGGCGGTTGGCTAGCAACGATCCAAATTTACAGAATATTCCGGTACGCAGGCAGGAAGGCCGGCGTATCCGCGAAGCATTCATAGCGCCTGCTGGTTGTCGTATTATTTCAGCAGATTATTCCCAGATTGAATTGCGCATCATGGCCCATATTTCCCAGGATGAAGGATTGCTCAAGGCATTTGCGGCAGACGAAGATATTCACCGTGCCACTGCTGCTGAAGTGTTTGGCGTGCCGATCGATCAAGTTGATCAGGAACAACGCCGCTACGCCAAGGTGATCAATTTTGGGCTCATCTATGGGATGTCGGATTTTGGCCTGGCAACCCAGTTAGGGATTGATCGCAGCGCCGCACGCGCTTATATCGATCGTTATTTCGCACGCTATCCCGGGGTGGCTGATTACATGCAGAGAACCCGGGTACAGGCCAGGGAAAAAGGATATGTCGAGACCGTATTCGGTCGCCGGTTATGGCTGCCGGAAATCAACAGCTCCAATCACAATCGTAGACAGGGAGCGGAACGTGCCGCGATTAATGCGCCCATGCAAGGAACTGCAGCAGATATCATTAAGCTTGCCATGATTGCCGTGCATGAATGGCTGATAAAGGAAAAAATGCACAGTAAACTCATTATGCAGGTTCATGACGAATTAGTGCTGGAAGTGACGGATGAAGAAGTCGATATTGTAAAAAACGCATTGCCGGATTTAATGGAAAGTGTCGGCAAACTTAACGTACCCCTTCGAGTCGAAGTAGGTGTAGGTAATAATTGGGAGCAAGCTCATTAATCTTTGTGAAAGTGGCTATTTTGTGTTGCTTTCCCTTGATATTCCTGTAAAAAGAATAAGACAATATGAATCAAATCAAAACCTTTAACGATAGGCGCTTGCGCTTATTGTCGCAGATGCAGAAAGGGGTTGCCATCATTGCAACTTCTCCTTTAAGACTCAGAAATCGGGATGCTTTTTATCCCTATCGCTTTGATAGTTATTTTTATTACCTAACGGGATTTCATGAACCTGAAGCCGTATTGGTCATCATTGCCGGGAATGGTCAGGGAAATGCTGAACAGATACTGTTTTGCCGGGAAAAAGATAAGGAACGTGAAATCTGGGATGGCTTCCGTTACGGACCCGATGCGGCGCGTGAAGCATATGGTTTTGATGCTGCTTATCCTATTGCTAAATTGGATGAGTGGATACCCAAATTATTGGAGAATCAACCCATTGTTTATTCCATGTTCGGGCAGGATGCGGCATGGGATGCGCGCCTCATCAACTGGATCAATCGAGTAAGAGAACAGGTGCGTAGCGGCATATCCGCCCCCAGTGAAATACGCGATATCCGCCACATTCTGGATGAAATGCGCTTATTCAAAAGCGAGGAGGAGCTTTCACTCATGCGTCATGCAGCAAAGATTTCTGCTGGAGCACATTGCCGAGCAATGCAGAAAACTAGGCCAGGTATGTATGAATATGAGATTGAAGCCGAGTTATTGCATGAGTTTCGCCGACTGGGTGCGCAAGCTCCAGCCTATTCACCCATCGTGGCAGGGGGGGCCAATGCGTGTGTATTGCATTACATCGAGAATAATGCACCGCTCCATTCCGGTGACTTGCTGCTGATCGATGCTGGCTGCGAATTCGACGGCTATGCAGCGGATATTACACGCACCTTTCCGGTAGATAGAAAATTTACCTCGGTACAAAAAGACGTTTATCAGCTTGTGCTCTCTGCCCAAATGGCGGCGATTGCGGCAGTGCAGCCCGGGAATACCTGGGATATGCCCCATCAAGCTGCTTTGCAGGTGCTTGCTCAGGGATTTATCGATCTGGGTCTTTGTCAAGGTAGCGTGGACGCGGTGATTCAGTCAGAAGATTACAAACGTTTTTACATGCACCGTACGGGACATTGGCTCGGATTGGATGTGCATGATGCGGGAGAATATAAGTTGAAGGGTCAATGGCGTTGTTTGTCACCCGGGATGACCTTAACGGTAGAACCAGGGTGTTATATTCGTCCAGCAGATAATGTTCCGCAGCATTTTTGGAATATAGGCGTGCGTATCGAGGATGATGTGGCAGTGACATCTGCTGGTCATGAAGTGCTGACTGTCGCTGCCCCTAAAACAGTAGCAGAAATAGAGGAGTTGACACAATGAATGATGATCATAGAAAAATAATCATCAGCAGAATAATTGATTATAAGCAGACAGAGTCGCCGCAGAACGGATCTGCTCCTGGCTCCCCTTTCCAGCGCTGGCTATTTTACTTAGCGCTTATTCCAATATTCATTGGAATACTGTTTATGGGTATGTTCTTTTTCTCGATTTTTCTTGCTTTATTTGTGATCGTGGCTGCTGGTATTGGAATTAGGTTCTGGTGGTTACGTCGTAAACTGCAAAAGTCCGGCAGGTTTGATGGGGAAGAGAAGTATGTTGAAATTGAAGATGCTGAAATTATTGAAACTAAGACTAACAAGCCTGGGGGCAAGTAAAACTCTCTTGGTATAAAGGCACGGGCTAGACCTCAAAGCGGATGCTTACGATGTTAGCCAAAGCAACCCCCGGCATTACCGGGGTATTTGGCTACGGACTTTCATTTGGGTAAGGCTGATTTTTTCAACATAGCAGACTGCTTTGTATGAGGGCGCCTCTGAATAAGTCGTTTTATACCCGCTAAAGCGGGTATCCAGTTCGAATTGGATTTATTCAGAGTCTCCTTAGTGCCTTTTCTTAAGATTGCTCGGCTTTGGTTTCAACCTCAGTTACGGTTTCTACCGTGGGTTCTTCTTCAACTTCAGCTTTGCGGCCAGATGGGTTAGTAAATAGATCATTCAATGACTGAATATAATCATTGGCTTCATTCTTGACCTGACCGAGTATCTGTTGATTGGCCGTATTCCAGCCAGCTGGTTTTTGTAGAAACATGGGTCGGTAGGCCGCTGTACTCTTAATGAATGCCTGCGTGTACTGCTTACAGGTAGTATGATCATGACCAAATTCCACAGGAAGTTTCTTGATGATACTGTTAGCTGCCTTGCTGCGGACAGTAAAATGAATATAGCCAATAAAGCCTAGTAACGAGGCAAGCATGATGAGTGAAGGGGTTTCATTGGCCATGACATTTCCACAGAATGTTTTCAACAGATCCCAGCTGTTTGTCTGATATAAAACCACGCCGCTTAGAAGCAGCAATGTACTGAATAGAATGCCATCAAAGAGGATGACTCTTTTTTTCCAGCTATGAAGCATGCTGGTAAGCTTGTGGATAACCTGGTTCTCAATGGTTTCTGCCGTTTGCTCAAGCATACCGGCTATACGATAAGATCGTTCGATTTCGATTTGCTGCATGCGAGTATTGATCTCCGCCATATCTTCTTCACGTTTCTTCTCATAACGTTCTTTGATTTGTGAGTCATCAATCGGTGATGCTGCATCAGGATTGTAAATCCGGTAAAACTTGCCAGCCAGTAAGCCTGCCTGGGCAAGGGAACGCTGCCAGGCAGAGACAACTTCTTCAGGATTATCTTCTTTAGCCGTTACATCCATCTGGTTGAGGATATAAAGGAATTTATTTGAGTCAGCGCGATTAATTGTGCCTGCTACCAAATATTCCAGAGTATCTTTCATGGCGCCTGGTTCTGGATGGCGTGCATCAAAGAATACAAGCACAAGATCGGATAAATCGATAATGTGTTGTGTCAGGCGTAAAGTAGAGTTACGCTGACTGTCTGCATCAAATCCGGGAGAGTCAATCATAATCTTGCCGCGGATCTTTTCGGAAGGGCATGTTTTTAGCTGAATATAAGCATCGATACGCTGTGGTCCAGCTTCTGAAATTTCTGTGATACTCCGGCTGATTTGGAAAAAAGGAAAACGCGGATCAGCATCCAATGCTACACCGGGTAACGTCTTGACTTCATGGTCGCTACCGTAGCAAATAACCGTAAATTTATCGTCGACTGCCTGATTGCCCGTACGTTGCAAATGCAGGCCCAGGTAAGAATTGATAAAAGTTGATTTACCCGCCGAGAATGTTCCCAGCACCGCAATCATCGGCCACCAGGTCACATAGGTTGCGTAAGATTCATTTCTATCCAGCAACCCGATATCCTGAGCGACGCGATCTAATTTACGGAAACTATGAACGGCCTTAGCCAATACCGGATTATCAGGATGTTCTTCAGCAAGATGCTTTTCGAGACTTTGAAGACGCTTATAAATATTTGTTGAGCTTTGTGGCATAGCAGTCCTTATTCAATTTCAATTCGTTAAATAACAAAGAGCCTAATCAATTTAGTGGCTCTAGCGTTCAATCTTACCCAAATCTTATTCTATTACAATCAGACACAAAAAATTGTGAAGCCTTGCACCCATACTTTATTTTATTTCAGCAAGCAATCTATCCAGGATCTGCTCTGCCTGACGCAGATATCCCCCTCCAAACAGGTTCAGATGATTCAAAACATGGTAGAGATTGTAAAGTGTTTTGCGAGTACGATAGCCTGCATCGAGAGGGTAGGCGTCTTGATAA
Organism: Nitrosomonas sp. Nm58; assembly: GCF_900107335.1. Taxonomy (NCBI): domain Bacteria; kingdom Pseudomonadati; phylum Pseudomonadota; class Betaproteobacteria; order Nitrosomonadales; family Nitrosomonadaceae; genus Nitrosomonas; species Nitrosomonas sp. Nm58. The sequence continues at coordinate 38,664 of NZ_FNPQ01000017.1, forward strand.
CTCGCATAGAATTGTGCCGGAAATCCTCCGAAAAGCTCGGTCATCGCGAGATCGGCCTCGCGATCTCCATAATATACCGCAGGATCGAACAACACGGGTTGTCCTGCCGAATCAAATGAATAATTGCCACTCCACAGATCACCGTGCAATAAAGAGGCGTTGATGCGTGATCCAGTGAAGAATAATTCCAAGTCTGCCATAAGCCGCTCACCCTGGGTTTGCAGTTTGCCTTGATAGCCGTTTATTTTCGCAAGCTGGAGCTGATATTCCAAACGATTATGACGCCAGAAATGAATCCAATCCGAAGAGCGATCGTTTTTCTGTAAGGTTGAACCAATGGTGTTGTCACGTATCCATCCGAACTGCGCCGAGAAAGTACGGTGCATACCGGCCAGCCCAGAACCCAGTGCTTCGGCGTGCTGCTTGGCGGTATCTGTTAACTCCAGGTATTCCAGCACTAACCAAGCATGGATATCATTATGACCCGAGCACTTTGGGTCAGGAACGCGCAAGGCATGAGAATTTTGTATTTCTTTAAGCCCCATCGCTTCTGCCTCAAACATGGGTAGACTGCTTGCTTTGTTTAGTTTGACAAAATAGTGCTGATCGTTACCTTGAATATGGTAAGTCTCGTTGATACATCCGCCGCCAATAGCGCTGATCTTTTCCAGAACAAAATGAGTATCCAAAGAAGAAATCTGTGCTGCAATCTCTTGCCAGGGAGATTGTAAGGATAAATGACTGGATAATCGAGTCATGACTTACTGATTGGCTAAATCCTGCCTTGCCTGCTTGATCGCTTTACGGACTTGCGCTGGCGCTGTTCCGCCCGGATGGTTGCGGCTTTTCATTGAGCCTTCAAGAGTCAGAATAGAAAAAATATCTTCTTCGATGATGGAGGAAAACTGCTTCAATTCAGACAGCAAAAGTTCGCTCAAATCACAGTTTTTATTTTCAGCAAAACGAACCGCTTTAGCGACGATTTCATGTGCATCACGGAAGGGTAGCCCCTTTTTGACCAGATAATCTGCCAGATCAGTTGCAGTGGCATAGCCACGCATTGCAGCATGGCGCATGATGTCCTGTTTTACGGTTATACCGGGAAGCATGTCCGTATAAATCCGGAGGGTATCGATCAATGTGTCGACAGTATCAAATAGTGGCTCTTTGTCTTCCTGATTATCCTTGTTGTAGGCAAGCGGCTGGGATTTCATGAGCGTCAGCAGTGCCACCAGATGGCCATTGACGCGCCCCGTTTTCCCGCGAACCAGTTCAGGCACATCAGGATTTCTCTTTTGCGGCATAATGGATGAGCCGGTACAAAAACGATCCGCAAGTTGAATGAAACTGAACGCAGGACTCATCCATATAATCAGTTCTTCAGAAAAGCGCGACAGGTGCGTCATGATCAGTGCTGCACCGGCGCAAAACTCCACTGCGAAATCACGATCTGATACGGCATCCAGTGAGTTTAGGCAGATTCCGTCAAAACCAAGCGCTTGTGCGACCCTTTCACGATCAATGGGATAACTGGTGCCAGCCAGCGCGGCTGCTCCCAGCGGTAATTTATTGACACGCTTGCGACAGTCCAGCAGCCTTTCTGTGTCTCTGCATAGCATCTCATAATAAGCCATGAGATGATGGCCGAATGAAACAGGCTGAGCTACTTGCAAATGGGTAAAACCCGGCATGACCGTCTCAGTATGCTGTTCAGCCAAATCCAATATAGCCTGCTGCATTATTTTGATGAGATTGACGATCTCATCTATCGAAGCCCGCAGATAAAGCCGTATATCGGTAGCAACCTGATCATTGCGGGAGCGTGCAGTATGTAATCTTTTTCCGGCATCACCAATCAGCACGGTCAGCCGTTTCTCGATATTAAGGTGAACATCTTCTAACTCAATTTGCCAGTCAAAGGCATTATTCCGAATTTCTTCAAGAATTTGACCGAGGCCTTGTTCGATGGCAGTCAGGTCAGCCGAGCTTATTACACCTACTGATGAAAGCATTTGTGCATGAGCCAGCGACCCTTGTATATCATATTCAGCTAATCGTTTATCAAAATTAACTGAGGCGGTGTATCGCTGCACCAATTGAGAAACAGGTTCATTGAATCGTCCTGACCAAGTTTTGGAATGATTTTCCACTGCTGCTTTCTTCTCCATTTAGATTATCCGGTTGCTATCGCTATATAGTTTAATTCCATTTCCAACTCGAAAATGAGACGGGGCAGGCCGCAACAGTATAAACAATGCGGTAAGGAAAGACCGGCAAACAAAGTCAGATTTGATTTGAAATTAAAATAAAGAAGTCAATATTTTAACAGGCCGTTGAAAAACTCGGCATTTTGATTCTGAAATTTCTCTTTTAAAAGAATGCAAGCACTTTGGTTGTTTTTGCAGATCTATTTTCATCAAAGATGCTCATTTTTTGATCGGTTTCTGTCCGAATTTCCTGTAAGTCCTGCTTTTTTGTTCTTATCCGTCTGTTTTAGGCGGATTTTGGACGTACCGTCCCTATGTGTACGAAGCCGTCCACCCGCCGGTCAGACTTCCGATGCGCACCAGATCGTAAATCGCGGCAACAAACCGGAACTGTCCGCTGATTTTCTTGCGCCCGACCAACTTCAGCTTACGCATCCTGCCTACCGTTTTCATCCAGCCCAATACTTCCTTGATCCGTTTGCGAATTTTCAGACTGATCGTATAGCCTTCGCTCTGGAAAATATCATCCGGCATGATGCTGCCTTTGCGTTTGGCCGCCACATGCGAGATCATGCCCAGCGACCGCACTGCCTTGATGTGCTCATCCACACCGTAGCCGCGATCTTTCCCCACTGGGCTCCCGGGTTGACAAATATTCGTCACTGCTCAGTTCCGCCCACTCCGTCAGATGCTTGACACCCGTGAAAAAAATACCCAGCCCAGCACACCAGCGGTACCATAGGTTGTATTCGATGTGCGCGACCAGTTACCGTTCGGAACGAATGGTAAACAACACCTGAAGCAGCGCATGATTCAGTATAGTAAAAGGGTTTTGCAAAATTTTACCGGAGCAAGCCTGCTTTTCAACGACCTGTTAGCGAGGATTCCAGCAAGCGCTGCGCCCACTACGACTCAAACTCCTGGCGTTTCATTATAAGGAATTCCGATTCCTTACAGCTTTTCTTACGTCGAGCTCACGTTAAATAAAAACTAGATGGCGCCATCACAAGACATTAATCCAAAGAGCAATGCATCGAATCTGATTAGCTGCGGAAGGATGCTGAAGTTCTAGCATAGCGTGTAGCTATACCATCGTTTAAGATGTAAAAGCACATTCTCTATAATCTGACGTAAACGATAGCGCTCTGGATTGCAATTTCTTGGTATTTTCCGGTTTTTTTAAGATGAAATTACAGGCTTCATGCCTTGAATTTTAGCCTGCTCCACAACAATATCGCTGTCGTAGCCACGATCCACAAGCAAATATTTGATGTAATACCCTCAGTCAGGCGAGAAGCTTGTGTACAATCCGCTGGGATGTATCTTGCATAATAATCCTGACCGGCATACCAAATGCATCTACGGTTAGATGCAATTTTGCGTTGAGTCTCCTTTTGTGCGGCTCATATCCTGATTTCCACCTTTTGCACTAGCAGCATATGGATGAACCTTGATGTGACTGGCATTTATCATTAACTAATCATCATCTGGATTATCAATCAACTGTTCCAATAAAAATTCCCAAATGCCGTGGTCACGCCAGCGGCAAAAGCAACGGTGTGTGTTCTTCCAATCGCCATAGGAGGGTAGCAAATCACGCTACGGAGCGGCCTGCCCTTAAAATTCAAAATAACCGCATTGATAAGCTGACGGTTACTCGTGCTTTGCCGCCCCATGCGCCCTCTCATCCAGGTAAATGTGGCTCTAGTGATACCGTCACAAGGCAAGAGAATGGCATAATTGGCGAATTACCAATTTCTTAATGAGAAGGTTTGCCATGAGTTCAGCGCATCGCAGGCACGATATTTCAGATGAAGTCTGGGTGTCTGGAAAGTTAAAGCAGATTTAAGCGTAATAATATGTGTTTGAACTGAGGGCAGATATCATGCCGCACATTCGCACAACTTGCAGAGAAGAAAGGTGTATTATGTGGGAAAGTTCAATATACATCTACGACGCAACATCCCGTGGTGTTAAATCACTGCAAAGACTCATCTCACCAAGTTCACCCAATTACGGCCTTGATATTTCACTAATAGCAATTACTTACTGGGAGATAATCAGTAATCTAAAGAATTAATGATCTATATAATTCAGCTAGAAGCAATAGCTTAAAGCTACCAGCTTCTAGCCTTCATAACATTTACATAAATCACTCTTGACACTTACCTTGATTAACAAATATGCCAAGAGGGAAGCAGGGAAACATGGTATCTACAGAAATAAATGAATTAGTATTTACCGCCCATCCCCGTCATAAATACGATTGCCCCTGCAATAATAATACCAATCGTTGCGATCGCGACTACTTTGAACAAACCTGCTTCATCAGTTCTTCTATTCTCTTCCATTTCTACTATCTCCTTTTGAAAATTTACTTTTTCACTCTTAGACACAACCCTCATTCATTCTTAGGAAGCTCACAAACATGGTAGGGTTTACGAAGATTCTACGCATATTTACTTAGAATGGCAATATTTGAGAAATAGAAATTTTGTGACAATCCAGTTAAGAAAACTCTGAACAAGTTCCAGTTACTCCGGATTTTCCATTAGGGAAATTTTCTAATGGAAGCCAGTCTTTGGCTGCGTCCAGGCAACATCCATAGTGCCAATAATGCGCTGGCCTTTCTGGACGATTTAGACCAATGTGGTATTCATTATCTGATTGTCTTGCGTCTCAACCAGCCGTTGCAAAGAGCTTTGTAGAAGAGATGGGCTGGTGGGCACTGGATGATGGTATAGAGCTGGTTGGTCATGCCTATCAGGCGGCAAGCTGGGAGAAACCGCGTCGGGTGGTAGGTATTCGACAAAAGATCGATGAGCGTCCTGATGCTAAGGACAAGACATTGTCTTTATTTGCAGATGATCTGGTTTTTGCTTGCTACCGCTATAGTGCGCTGGTCACGGATATGAATTTACCTGCGGCAGAACTTTGGCGTTTATATCGTGGCCGTGCTGATTGTGAGAACCGCATCAAAGAACTGAAATATGATGATTTTGGCGGGGAGAGCTTTAACCCATGACGGGAAATCCCCCGGCTATGCCGGGGTGACAGTAGTAGTTTGACATATATGGGAGTCCATCAGCGAAACTCGGATCTTGAGCCGCCAAGCACACGATAGAAGGAGAATCGAGATGGACGAGAATGAAAGCCTAAGCCATAGCAAATGGGAGTGCAAATACCACATCATATTTATACCGAAATGTCGGAGGAAGACGCTGTATAAGCAATTGAGGCTGCGCCTTGGGGAAGTTTTCAAGAGACTGGCCGAATATAACGACAGCCGGATAGAAGAAGAGCATCTGATGTTGGCTCATGTACTTATGTACATATGCTGATATCGATCCCGCCGAAGCATGCGGTGTCCCGGATAGTCGGATACATCAAAGGCAAGAGCGCGATTCATTTGGCGCGGGTGTGTGGAGAGTGCAAACGCAACTTTGTAGGGCAGCATTTCTGGGCAGAGGGTACTTCGTGTCAACGGTAGGGTGAGATGAACAAATGATACGGGAATACATACGCCACCAAGAGGAAGAAGACAAGCGTCTGGATCAGATAAGTCTGTGGCGATAACCGGCTGGCTACCTTCAGGTAGCTAAAAAGGTTGGGGCCACGTAAGCGACCCCATTTTGCCGCTTTGGGCGGTTCACAAAATTAAAGACTCCGGCTTTTCCTGGGGATACTTACTTGATTTTAATGGAAAATATCGGATTATTGCTTTGGGTTGCAAGCTCATGCAGGGGGGTAATTCCGGTTTGGTGCATAGCCTGGAAATTACTGCTGCAAAGATTGCCGATACTGAGTGAACCAGTTTGGGGTGTGCCATTCAAACGCAAGAATGGTGAGAATTTATCAACAGAACACACCATGCTCAATCGCATGTTGGCTTTACTGCGCGCAAAAAGCGGAACACCCGTTTTGGATTGTCAAACGACAATTTGGTTATACCAAAACCCGTTACCGAGGATTATTCAAGAATGCACAACAGCTTTGTCTGCGGTTTGCCTTAGCTAATCTATATCATGTCCATAAGGCACTTATGCCAGTTCTTACAAGATAATTCCGCCCACCAGACCCGAAAAACTCTATTAGAGGGCGGGAATAATGTGTTGCTATAAACTACAATTACAGCCGTTAAAAAACTTAAAAATTACAATAGTGACTTCTTTATTGTTAACTTTGCCACAGAAACCGAAATAACTGACTTAATCAAAGCTTCCTTAACTACTACTAGGCAAAGCAATCATGACAGACAATTCGTTTCCACATTCATCGCATGTAAAAAGCACATTTCTAACACCCAAATCCTCAAATATGTGGCTATGTCGGCTGCGTATTAGTTTCAGTTTAGTTGATCCGCAATGCTCGCAAGTATGTTCATGAGGGTTGGAATTATGAAAATCCTCTATTCTCTCGCGCAACTTGCGGTTCTCAAACTTAATATTATGAGAACTCTCTATTCTCTCGCGCAATTTGCGGTTCTCAAATTTAATATTTTCGTTCTCCATCTTAAGACTTGATATTTCTTCCATAAGTGCCGTCGTCTGATTTCTGCATATGGAAAGCCGCGCATAGAGAGCAGCGAACTGCTCCTTAAGAAGAAGGACGGGTTCTTTCAATATGGCAGCAGATTCATTTTCGTTAATTAGCTTATCGATTCCATCAAAAATGTTCATAAGAATACTCCGAAAAATATCAAGGAGAAAAAAACATGAGAATAAACGTAACGAGGAGATATAAGCAATGACATCGAAAAACGAAACATTTGATGTTGACGCATGGGGCTATTGCGATCATTGTTACCTAATGCCAGCAGCGTGCAGTCCGGTTGCTCCGGAGGCGAGATCGGTGAGCATTTGTCCATCCATTGGATTAATTGTCCCATTTGCGGCAGCAAACTCAAGCGCGGAACAGATATCCCCGAGGTCGGCTTTGCTGCTAGCGGCGAGAGTTGGCAGCATGCTGTGGAGAACTTCCTGGACGATGCTAAGAGCCTCAATGTCTGCTCTTTCATGATTAATAATCCTTTTGGTCATAGCTCATACGCCAACTGCTCCAGGATGATGCCCATAGCTGCCGCAGCCTTTTCCAGCGTTGCCTTGCGAGGGCGCTTGGCGGCCTCGATTTGCGCGTAACCGGCATGCGTAATGCCCATGCGTTTGCCAGCCACATCATTCGCGATCATGCCGGGTCGCACTACGCAGGGCAGTTTGACAAAATCGGCATAGGGAACAACTACAAAGGTGGGTTTACCATTGCTGTCCAAAATGGTCTGGTAGCTAGCAAGTGTGCTTGTCACGTTTTTTCGCCTCTTCAATATCAATAATACGCATAGCCGCCATCGAACTCAAAAAATACTCGACAATCTCCTGCTCGCAGACGGTAGCTGTAACCTGTAGTTAATAAGTTTTTTAACTACCTGACAACTTGGAAAATATGCCGGTGCCGGCACCTGATTTCGGCAAAGATTCTCTGGCGCATGGCGATTATCTTCATTTCTTCAACTTACTTAAGGACTCTGGGTTTCCAACTAATCTTGTTCATATATTCAACTATAAGCACTATATAAGATATTTCAATAAGGGTATAAGAATTGACAATCAACCTATACAAACTTGCTCTTCTCATCAGAGACTAAATAGCGTGGGTTCGACGTAAGAAAAGCTGTAAAAGGAATCGGAATTCCTCACGATGAAACGATTTTGGGAAAGAGCTTCATCACTAGAGGAGTCAAATTCCGCTGGATACTATAGCGATTTTTTGTGCGATTGACGACTTTTGCCAGGAGTTTGAGTCGTGGTCTTGCTGGGATCCTCGCTAAAGCCTCGTCGGCGACGAGGGGAGCTGTATCTTAGTAAAGTCATGACGATCGTGTGGTGGGGTTTCATCTGTCGGTTTACCGGACGTTTAAGCACTATTATCTGAATCAGGTATTGAGGAATGAGTGGCCTTATTTTCCAGGTTTGGGGAGTTACAATCGCTTTGGGCGCTGCAGTGGAATGAACTTCATTGATTCGACCAAGATCAGTGCATCTCACAATCGCCGCATCGGGTCACATAAAGTGATGGCGGCGTTTGCTGCCAGGGGAAAGATCAGCGTGGATTGGTTTTATGGATTCAAGCTGCACTTAATCATTAATGACCAGGAGGAATTACTGAGCGTGAAAATAACGGCAGGTAATGTCGATGATCGTGACCCGGCGCCAGAGCTGGCACGCTCCTTATTTGGGAGACTCTTTGGTGACCGGGGCTACATCTCCCAGCCGCTCTTGTTATTTACGCTTCTATTGAGAATTAGAATTAGGTGTTTCGCGGTCAATCTTTTTCCGGAGTTTCAGTCACTTACTGTAATGGTGTCACGGTTGGTGCTGGGCGATTACCTTGCCACTGAAGAGCAGGGTGATCCAAGTTGAGTCCGATCCGGCACTTGCATTTCACTGTTCTCATCACTGCACCAAGGCCTGCCCGAGCGGCAGAGATTATTGCCCAATGCTCTTATGAGACTGATTGTATCTACTGCTGCGATAACGTGCCAAATCAAGAGTCATGATTATCAAAACATTCCCTGCTGGTAAATTGCTAGTTTTTAATAACTCTACTGCTTATGAAATATTCTCAGCCTCATTTTATATATTCGGCTGTAAACAGCCCCGTTAATTCTTGCAAAGAAAGTATAGTAAATTAACAGTAACATATTGGAATTATTATCATAAAACAAAATTCTGTTTTGTTAGCAATTGATTATTGTTATAATAAGCACAATTTAGGTGGGCTTATTTGGACCATTTTTTATTTGTGGCGAAGCTATGGCGTTGTATGAATTACTGGATTTGATGTTAGCGGGAATAGGTTATGAGCTGATAGAGGTGGAACAATCAGCTCCTGGAAAATTATTAAGAGTATTTGTGGATAAAAAGGATGGTGGTATTACTATTGACGATTGTGTCGCTATTAGTAACCATCTCAATAGATTATTAACGGTAGAAGGTATAGATTATAGCCGACTCGAGATATCTTCTCCGGGCTTGGATAGGCCTCTGAAAAAAGAAAGTGATTTTATTCGCTTTGCGGGAAAATCAGTAAAAATTAAGTTACGTATAGCACTGCAAGGTCAAAAGAACTTTATTGGAATCATACGAGAAATTAATGATGGAATGTTAGAGCTAGAGGTAGAAGGGAGGATCCTGCATATTAAATTAGATAATTTAGAAAAAGCTCGGTTGGTTCCAGAAATATAACTATAGGTGCATAAAAATTGGCTGGAGGAATATGAGTCGCGAGATTTTGCTATTAGTAGATGCCTTGGCACACGAAAAAAATGTTGATAAAGCGATCGTTTTTACTGCCTTGGAAATGGCGCTTGCGTCTGCTACAAAAAAACATTTTCATGAAGATATTGATGTGCAGGTTGTAATTGAGCGGGAGACTGGGAGCTATCGATGTTTTCGTAACAGATTAGTAGTTGCTGATGATGCTGTGGAGAATCCTGCGCGGCAAATTTCTTTGAGTGAGGCGTTACAGTACGATGCTGATATCAAATTGGGTGAGCATATAGAAGAGCCTCTGGAGGTAATAGAGTTTGATCGCATTGGCGCTCAAGCGGCCAAGCAAATAATCTTTCAAAGAATTCGTGATGCAGAACGTGAACAGAATCTGAATGATTTCCTTGAGCGTAAAGAATATTTAGTTGCTGGTACTATAAAACGCATAGAGCGCGGTAATGCTACTGTGGAGGCGGGCAGGATTGAGGCAATTCTACCTCGTGATCAGATGATCCCAAAAGAAAATCTGAGGGTTGGAGATCGTGTTCGCGCTTATTTATTCAAAGTTGATCGCTCAGTAAGGGGGGCTCAATTAGTACTTTCACGTACTTCTCCAGAATTTTTGATCAAATTGTTTCAATTAGAGGTGCCTGAAATTGAAGAAGGGTTGCTCGAAATTAAGGTTGCCGCAAGAGATCCAGGTTCACGCGCTAAAATAGCTGTTAAATCAACTGATCAGCGTATTGATCCAATTGGTACCTGTGTAGGCATGCGTGGTTCTAGAGTGCAGGCTGTTATAAGTGAACTAGCGGGAGAACGGATTGATATTATATTGTGGTCGGAAGATCCTGCTACTTTTGTCGTTAATGCACTAGCGCCAGCCGAGATCAGTAGTATTATGGTCGATGAAGATAAACATAGTATGGATATTGTTGTCAATGAAGAAAATCTCGCGCAAGCAATTGGTCGTGGTGGGCAAAATGTTCGGCTTGCCTCAGAATTAACTGGCTGGGATCTCAATATCATGACTGTAGAGGAGTCACAGAAAAAGAACGAAGAAGAAACCTCTATGATTTGTAAGATCTTCACGGAAAAACTCGATGTGGATGAAGAAGTGGCCAATATTTTGGTAGAGGAGGGTTTCTCTACGTTAGAAGAGATCGCTTACGTACCACTCAATGAAATGCTGGAAATAGAAGCGCTTGATGAAGAGACAATCAATGAATTACGTAATCGGGCACGTAACGTTCTTCTAACCGATGCAATTGCTACTGAGGAAAAGCTTGAACATACATCAGAAGGACTACTTTCTCTGGAAGGTATGGATACTCAGCTAGTTCGTGAGCTAGCGGCTAATGGTATTAAAACACAAGAAGAGCTTGCTGATCTGGCTGCAGATGATTTAGTTGAAATGACGGGTATTGATATTGAACGTGCTAATAAGCTTATTATAAAGGCACGAGAGCCATGGTTTATTTAAAATATGTTTATCATTTTGCTTTGAACTTGAAATTTTAATTATCAACACCAATAGAATAAAAGTAAGAGCCAAAATTAATGCTCTTGTTTTTGAAATGAATTTAAGGTAAACAAAGGGTTGCTGATGACTCAAATGACTGTAGAAAAATTTGCCAATGAGCTGGATATGTTGCCAGAAGCGTTACTTGAGCAGCTTCTGGCTGCGGGCGTCAAGAAGCAGTCGATAGGGGATATTTTGACGGAAATAGATAAAGCGCAGCTGCTTGATTATCTTCGTAAAACGCATGGATCGATTGAATCAAAGAAGAAAATCACATTGACTCGTCGGCAAACTACTGAGATACGGCAATCGGATGGAGCTGGAAAAGCTCGAACTATTGAAGTCAAAGTCCGAAAAAAGCGTGTGCTCACTAACCCCTCTGAGCAAGATACTGAAAGAGAGACAGTGCTGGAAGCAACAACCACATCAGCTCCTGCTATTTCCTCAACATCAGCTCGAAAACCAATAATTGATGCTGCACAGCAGGCATTACGTGAGCAGGAAGCATTAAAACAAGCTGAATTAATTGCTCGTCAAGCAGCGGAGCTCAAAGAGAAGCAGGAAAAAAGAAAAAATATAATTGTTGAAGAAAAGAAAAAATTAAAAGAAGAAGAGCTAATCCCAAAAAAAGAAGAGCCAACCCCATCTACTCCTGGGGAAATACCATCGGTACCACAAGTAACAGTATCTCAACCAAAACAAGTGTCAGCTGAAAGTACTCTCAGCAAGCCTGCCGTTAAACCAGAAGATAAAACTGAAAAGAAAAAGAAACAAACTAAACAAGAAGATTTATGGAAGGATGGGGTTGCTAAAAAGCGTGAAGCTAAAATACGCGGTGATTTGTCAGGAAATCAAGGCTGGCGCGTTCGCAAAGATAAACAGCATCATGGCAAATCAAATTTAGCTGAGGTGCAAACACAGCACGGTTTTTCTGCTCCAACCGAGCCAGTTGTGCATGAAGTTCTTGTGCCTGAAACTATCTCGGTTGCTGCACTCGCACAAAAAATGTCGGTAAAAGCTGCTGAGGTTATCAAAGTGCTGATGAAAATGGGTAGCATGGTGACGATCAATCAAATGATAGATCAAGATACTGCCATGATAGTAGTTGAAGAAATGGGTCATATTGCAAAATATGCTGCACTCGATAGTCCTGAATCTTTTCTTGAAGAAATTAAGACACCAGTTTCAGAGCTAGAGATGCAGCATCGTGCGCCGGTAGTGACTGTTATGGGACATGTTGATCATGGAAAAACATCTCTGTTGGATTATATCCGTAGAACACGTGTAGCAGGCGGCGAAGCTGGGGGAATTACACAGCACATTGGCGCTTATCATGTTGAAACTGCTCATGGAATGATTACCTTTCTTGATACGCCGGGTCATGAAGCATTCACTGCCATGCGTGCGCGTGGTGCAAAAATTACTGATCTTGTTGTTCTGGTTGTAGCAGCCGATGACGGCGTAATGCCTCAAACCATAGAAGCTATTCATCATGCCAAGGCGGCAAATATCCCAATTGTGGTAGCCGTTAATAAAATGGATAAACCTGAAGCAAATTTTGAGCGTATTAAGCAAGAACTTACAAATCATGGCGTTGTATCAGAGGATTGGGGGGGGGATACTATATTTGTAGGTGTTTCAGCTAAAACTGGTCAAGGTATTGATGAGCTTCTTGAAAGTATTTTATTGCAGGCAGAGGTTTTAGAGCTTAAAGCAGTTAAAAATGCGCCTGCTAAAGGAGTGGTAATTGAATCACGCTTAGATAAAGGACGCGGCCCAGTTGCAACCATATTAGTACAGTCTGGCACTTTAAAACGTGGTGATGTTTTATTGACTGGTGCTGTATTTGGAAGAGTAAGGGCGATGTTAGATGAAAAAGGTAATTCAGTTGAAGAGGCGGGGACATCTATACCAGTAGAAATTCAAGGGTTATCTGAAGTGGCAGTTGCAGGTGAAACGATTATAGCCCTGGATGATGAGCGTAAAGCCCGTGAAATTGCATTGTTTCGTCAGGGCAAATTCCGGGATGTGAAGCTTGATAAACGACAAGCTGCAAAGATGGAGGATATTTTTGGCCAGAAAGAAGATATCAAAATACTCAATCTTATTATTAAAGCAGATGTTCAGGGCTCATGTGATGCGCTGTCATATGCTTTGCAGAAACTTGCTACTGATGAAGTGAAAATCAATATTATTCATAGTGGTGTGGGTGCGATTATTGAATCTGATATTAATCTGGCTCTCGCATCCAAAGCTGTTGTGATTGGCTTTAACACACGTGCTGATGCCAGTGCCCGCAAGTTGATTGCTACAGCGGAAGTTGATGTTCGCTATTACAATATAATTTATGATGCGGTTGATGAGATTAAGAAAGCGCTGTCTGGGATGATGGTGCCAGAGCGAAAAGAAAGTATTCTTGGTTTGGTCGATATTCGTGAGATATACCGAATTTCAAAAATAGGCACTGTAGCTGGTTGCTATGTTCTTGATGGGTTGGTGAGGCGTGATTCTCTTGTGCGAGTGCTGCGCGATGGTGTAGTAATACATAGTTGTGGTCTTGATTCCTTGAAGCGGTTCAAAGAGGATGTGAAGGAAGTAAAGGCAGGGTTTGAATGTGGACTTTCACTTAAGAACTTCAATGATATTCAAGTTGGTGATCAACTGGAGGTATATGAAATTGTTGAAACTGCGCGTGTGCTATAACGCTAAAAGTAGATGTAATGTCTAAAGATTTCTCTCGAACGCAGCGTGTTGCTGATCAAATACAGCGTGAGTTGGCTGATATGATTAAAACCGAGGTCAAAGATCCGCGGGTAGGAATGATTACTATCACTGGTGTAGAGGTGACGCGTGATTATGCTCATGCCAAGATTTTTTATACATCGATCAATAGTAATAAAGAGAATAACATTACTATTGAAGAGGGTTTAAAACATGCAAGTGGATTTCTGCGTAGTCAATTATCAAGCAGAATGAGATTACGGGTAATTCCACAACTTCATTTTATTTATGATGAATCAGTTGAGCGTGGATTATATCTTTCGCGGTTAATCGATGAAGCAATTGGAAAAAACTAACAAATATTTTTATATAAGCAATAATTGCTTTTTAATATACTTTTCTAGTGGACCTGAATTCCAGGAATGTAGAAATTTAATTTTAAAATATTAAATCTAATAAAAAATACATAATCTAGATAAGGTTATTAGTATAAATTATTTGTCTTATACAAGCCTACTTTCAAGACTTAGTAAAATTAAACTTATTAAACGCAATATTAGTGGTGTTTTGTTGCTCAACAAGCCATCTGGCTTAACTTCTAATTATTCCCTGCAAATTACTAAGCGTTTTTTCGGCGCTACTAAGGCGGGTCATACTGGCACTCTTGATCCAATGGCTACTGGATTGCTGCCAATCTGTTTCGGAGAAGCCACAAAATTCTCGGCCATGTTATTGAGTGCAGATAAAACCTATCATGCCACATTGAAACTTGGTTATATCAGCACGACGGGCGATGTGGAAGGAGAGATAACTGCAGCAACACGCACGGTGTCAAGTGACAATAAATTAAGCGCCTTACGAATAAAAAATATTCTTCAAACTTTTATAGGGCGAATCAAGCAAACTCCTCCCATGTTTAGTGCTCTGAAATTTAATGGAAAACCCTTATATAAATATGCTCGGAGGGGTGAGGAAGTTGAAAGAAAACCTCGTGAGATTATTATTTATGATTTATGTTTAAACTCGTGGATCGGAAATGAAATATCGATCATGGTTCGTTGTGGAGCAGGAACTTATATACGTACATTAGCTGAAGATATAGGCAAAGCATTGGGTTTTGGTGGTGCATATCTTACAAGTTTATGTCGAAGCCAGATTGGTGAGTTTAGCTTGCAGCAAGCACATCAATTAGATCAATTTCAAGGAGTTTTTTCTTCTGAGCATGATGCATATTTATATCCTATCGATAGCTTGCTTTACAATTTTCCTTCCATCGCATTCAGTGAAGCAGAAACTTTGGCTTTATTACAAGGACAACTGATAAATAATAAAAATAAATATGGCTTGCCTCTGGGAACTAAAATCAGGCTGTATAGCAGTAGCGGGTTATTTCTAGGATTGGGAGAAATAACAGAAATCGGAACAATAGCCCCCAAAAGATTAATATCTTCCAAAGGTATGATAAATCATATTACTGAATAATATGGCTTTTATACTTAAAGTGAAATAAATACTATTAGTAGAAATAAAATAGACAATGATTCATTCATTTTTAAATCATTTTTTCTATAACGACAAAGTGTCAAAGATATTTCAGTACGTTATAATGCTTAGTTTTAATTAATTGCTAACTATGTTGCAAGGCAACAATCTAGAATGTATGCGTGGTGACCGCGTATTATTCAGTGGCATCAATTTTTCTATAAAGCCGGGTGAATTGATGCAGGTACGTGGGCCTAATGGTAGTGGCAAGACTAGTTTATTAAGAATGTTATGTGGCTTAGCGGTTCCAAACTCAGGGGAGGTTAGCTGGAATGGCTCCGATATCCGATCTCTAGGCGAAGATTATTATAGTGTAATAACTTATTTAGGGCATTTAAGTGGTGTAAAAGATGACTTGACCACCATTGAAAATCTGTGTATCACAAGCGCTCTTGCTGGTGTAGAAATTGATAAAAAGACAGCCTGCGAAATCTTACAGAAAATGGGTTTAGAGAAGCGTGAGGCATTGCTGGCTAAAGTACTATCGCAAGGTCAGAAGCGGCGAGTTGCATTGGCGCGCTTGTTGCTAGTACAGACTAAACTATGGATATTAGATGAACCTCTGACTGCATTGGATGTTTCAGCAATTGAATTGATTAAAAATATAATAGAACGATATTTGGCTCAAGGTGGTATGGTAATACTGACGACGCACCAGGAAATTAATATTACAGCTACGGTAACGCATCAACTATACCTTTCTTGATATGTTGATTTGGATAATTCGGCGTGATCTATTATTGGCAATGCGCCGGCAGGCTGATGTATTAACGACATTATTTTTCTTTATTATCGTAGTGAGCCTATTTCCACTAGGTGTGGGGCCAGAAATGAATATACTTCGGATCATGGCTCCAGGAATTGTATGGGTTGCCGCATTACTAGCGTCAATGCTCTCGCTTGGACGTATGTTTTCCAATGATTATTTGGACGGAACCTTGGAGCAAATATTACTCTCACCAACATCCCTGCCTTTATTAGTACTAGGAAAGATGTTTTCACATTGGTTGGTTACGGGAGTTCCCTTAGTATTGATGGCTCCTGTATTAGGTATTCAATATGATTTACCTTTTAGTGCGCTTATAGTGTTGACATTATCATTATTGTTAGGTACTCCTATCTTGAGTCTAATTGGCGCAATAGGCGCTGCCCTAACTTTAGGATTAAGAGGGGGAGGGGTGCTAGTATCATTACTAGTGTTGCCGTTATATATCCCAGTACTTATTTTTGGGGCGGGTGCGGTAGAAGCAAGTACTGCAGGCTTAGGGTTTGACGCACATTTCTCATTGCTTGGTGCTTTCTTGCTTGTATCATTAGTTTGTGCACCTTGGGCAACAGCAGCCTCTCTTAGGATCTCAATCGAATAAAATTCAACTAAAACTTACAAGCAAAAATTTGATATGTCGATAAATTGGTACAAATATGCTTCACCTGCAAGTTTTTATTTTCTGGCAGGAAGAATGATTCCATATTTTTCTATTGCAGCCATAGTATTGCTCATTATTGGTCTTTATATTGGCTTTTTTGTAGCACCGACTGATTTTCAGCAAGGAGAAGCATATCGCATTATTTTCATTCACGTACCAGCTGCGTGGATGTCCATGTTCCTATATTTGGTTATGGCATTTTGGGCAGGGATTGGCCTTGCTTTTAATACCCGTCTTTCATCAATGGTAGCTACGGCTATTGCACCAACGGGAGCAATGTTCACTTTCATTGCATTATGGACAGGAGCTTGGTGGGGCAAGCCAATGTGGGGAGCATGGTGGGTGTGGGATGCACGACTTACTTCCGAGTTAATTTTATTATTCCTTTATATTGGATTTATGTCACTTCAGGCCGCTATTGATGATCCGCGACGGGCAGATAAAGCTGGTGCGGTTATCGCATTAGTGGGCGTAGTTAATATCCCTATTATTTATTTCTCTGTTCAATGGTGGAATACTTTACACCAAGGTGCATCGGTCAGTGTTACTCAATCACCCAAGATGGCTGCAAGTATGCTTATTGGAATGTTGATCATGTCACTTGCCGCATGGATGTATTCCATTGCCATGATATTAATGCGAACACGGGTTATTATATTGGAGCGTGAACGTCATACGGCATGGGTGGCAGAATTAAAGGGGGCTGCACGATGATCTGGAATAATTGGTCAGAATTTTTTTCAATGGGTGGATATGGACTCTATGTCTGGGGTTCATATCTAGTATCATTTGCTTGCATAGCTGGTGAAATTTGGCTGATATTAAATCGTCGTAGAACTTTGCAAAAGTATCTTGGTCTCAGAGACGAATCAACTATAAGAGAGAAAAAATGAAACCACGTCATAAAAAAATAGCGATTATTGCCTCAAGTGTTACAGCATTAACAGTTGCAGCTATTTTGGTACTGAATGTTTTCCAGAGCAATCTAGTTTTTTTCTTTAGCCCTAGCCAAATTGCAGCCAATGAGGCACCGATTGGTAAGAGTTTTAGAATTGGTGGAATTGTAGAAGAGGGTAGTTTAACTCGCCAAGGCAGCAGCACGACTGTTAGCTTTGCAGTAACCGATACTGCAGAAGCAATACAAGTGGTATACACTGGGATACTCCCTGATTTATTCAAAGAAGGTAAGGGTGTGGTAGCGCAAGGGAAAATAGCAGATGATGGTATTTTCTATGCGGATGAAGTTCTTGCCAAGCATGATGAAAATTACATGCCACCAGAGGCTGCGAGCGCACTAGAACAAGCGGCCAAAGCTCAGAAAACATCATTAACCCAATAAGAAAAAAGCTTTCACAGAATACAGAGGGTTAGGATTTCTTAATCTCAGATAATTATTTTTTAGGGATAGCATTTCAATCATGATTCCAGAACTTGGTAATTTTGCTCTAATTCTTGCTATGTTATTAGCTTTAATTCAAGGCACCTTGCCCATTATTGGCGCAGCTCGCGGCATCCCTTCATGGATTGCCCTGGCTCGCCCAGCTGTGCAAGGTCAATTCGTGTTTATTGCTATCTCTTTTGGTTGCTTAGCCTATTCCTTTGTTAGCAATGATTTTTCAGTACATAATGTAGCTTCTCACTCTAATTCTGAATTGCCGCTTCATTTTCGGTTTGCTGCTACTTGGGGGTCGCATGAAGGATCGTTGCTTTTATGGGTACTGTTATTAGCAGGATGGTCAGTTGCTGTTAGTGTATTTAGCCGTCAACTGCCAGACGATATGGTAGCCAGGGTTTTAGGCGTGCTAGGTCTAGTTAGTGTGGGTTTTTTATTATTTTTGTTATTTACTTCCAACCCCTTTGATCGTCTTTTGCCAGCAGCTCTTGACGGTAATGATTTGAATCCTTTACTGCAGGATCCCGGAATGGTATTGCACCCACCTATGCTTTATATGGGGTATGTTGGCTTCTCGGTGGCGTTTGCTTTCGCTATTGCGGCCCTCCTAAGTGGTCAGCTAGATGCTGCCTGGGCACGTTGGTCGCGTCCCTGGACAACTGCTGCGTGGGTATTTCTGACTACCGGTATTATGATTGGTAGCTGGTGGGCTTATTATGAATTGGGTTGGGGCGGCTGGTGGTTTTGGGATGCAGTTGAAAATGCTTCCTTTATGCCTTGGCTAGTTGGCACCGCTCTTATTCATTCTCTAGCAGTTACGGAAAAGCGTGGTAGCTTCAAAAGCTGGACTGTGCTGCTTGCAATAGTCGCATTCTCATTGAGCTTACTCGGTACATTCTTAGTTCGTTCTGGTGTGCTTACATCAGTTCATGCATTTGCCACAGATCCTGCGCGCGGGATATTTATCTTAGTTTACTTAGTTGCGATAGTAGGTTTTTCATTAATATTATTTGCTTGGCGTGCGCCAAAAGTGGGTTTGGGAGGAAACTTTCAACTCATTTCACGTGAATCCATGCTTCTTGTAAATAATGTCCTGCTGTTGGTTGCTGCTGGCAGCGTTATGTTGGGCACACTCTATCCTTTACTGGTTGATGCTTTGGGTCTTGGAAAGATCTCAGTTGGACCGCCATATTTTGAAGCTGTATTTGTACCGTTAATGGCACCGGCTATTTTTCTGATAGGATTGGGACCTATTGCGAGATGGAAACAGGCAAGTTTACCGTCTATGGTTATTCGTTTACGCTGGGCTTTTGGCGTGAGTCTGATCAGCGCATTAATAATGCCATTTTTCATGAGTGAGTGGAAACCACTCGTTAGTTTTGGCTTATTGTTAGCTTTCTGGATCATTGCCAGTATTTTTGTAAATATCAAACATCGTTTACAAAATAGTGGTGAGGGTGGATTACTCACAAAATTATCCCGGCAATCCCGTAGTTACTATGGAATGCACTGCGCACATTTAGGTATAGCTGTTTTTGTCATTGGCGTAACACTCGTCAATGGTTACGAGACTGAAAAAGATGTTCGTATGGAAATCGGTAATACTGTTTCAATTAGTGGGTACACTTTCCGATTTAATGGAATATCAAATATTCCTGGACCTAATTACAAAGCAGTTCAGGGTGATATTGATGTTCTGAAGGATGATAAGCACATTCAGAAACTGTATCCAGAAAAAAGGACTTACAATGCTTCCGGTATGGTCATGACTGAAGCAGCCATTGATGCCGGTTTATTCCGTGATCTATACATTGCCTTAGGTGAACCATTAGATAACAATGCCTGGGTTGTTCGCGTTTACCATAAGCCATTTGTAGACTGGATATGGCTAGGATGCATCTTAATGGCATTAGGTGGAATTCTAGCTGTTACAGATCGTCGTTATCGTTACGGTATTCGTAAAAAAGACAAGACTGAGATCACTTCAGAATTACTTACTAAAAGTAATGCAGACATAGAATCCAGAGATACAGAGCCGGTTATTCTTCCAGAGGTAAGAAAAGTATGATTCGCTTCTTACTACCGCTTGCTATATTTATTGTTCTGGTTGTATTTCTTGGAATTGGTCTGACACTAAATCCTCGCCAGGTACCATCGCCTCTTATCGATAAACCTGCACCTGTTTTCCAGTTAAATCATTTGCATGATCCGGACAAAACCATGATGTCGAAAGATAATCTTGGTAAAGTATGGATGTTGAATGTTTGGGCCTCTTGGTGTGTGGCTTGCCGTGATGAGCATCCTCTGCTTGTGCAACTAGCCAACACAGGAATAGTGCCAATATACGGTCTCAATTACAAAGATGAGCGAGATACTGCTTTACAATGGCTTAGACAATATGGTGATCCTTATACGGTCAGTATTGTTGATTCCGATGGTAAGGTAGGTATTGATTATGGTGTCTACGGTGTTCCTGAGACATATATTATTGATAAACAGGGAATTATTCGTCACAAGCATATTGGACCTGTAACGGTAAAATCACTGGAAGACAAGATTCTCCCCTTGATAAGGGAGTTGCAAGGATAGATTCGATGTATAAATTTAAAGCTATAAATATTTTTGTCTTACAAGAGCGTGCTGGTCAATTTTTTAAATATATAAAACAGCTAGTTATTGCTTTTTCTATGATTTTGTTGCCATCAACTAGTTTTGCTAATGAAGCATTACCGGTTGCCGAGGATCCGGTGCTGGAGAAACGTCTGGTTGAACTGTCAGAGAATCTCCGTTGTCTGGTATGCCAGAATGAATCACTTGCTGGCTCTCGTGCCGATTTTGCTATCGATTTGAGGCGTGAAATTCGAGAGCAAATGAAAGCTGATAAAAGTGACGAAGAAATCATAGATTTTTTGGTTGCTCGCTATGGTGACTTTGTTCTTTACAACCCACCACTCAAAACTACCACAATATTATTATGGTTTGGCCCGCTTATTTTATTTATAGGTGCAACGACAGCCTTAATTTTCTATTTAAGACGTCGTCGTACACAGATAGATGATATCCCACTATCAGAAAGTCAGCGCTTAGAGGCTGAAGCTTTAATAAGAAAAATTAATAAGGAATAAGTAAGTATGACTTCATTTTGGGTCGTGGCTGGTATTTTTATTGTTGCTGCGTTGCTGTTTGTACTTCCGACTCTGCTGAGAAAAAGGCAGGATAAAATAGAATTATTAGAACGGGAAACTGCGAACATTGCGATTTATCGTGACCAGCTTGCTGAATTAGATAATGATCTGCGTAATGATATTTTATCCAAAGAACAATATGATAAAAGTAAGCAGGAATTGCACAAAAGAATGCTGCAAGACTTAGCAGCATCATCGAAAAATCCTTCAGCCTCCTCTGCTATAAAAAGCCATGGAATTGCCACGATAGCTGTTGTCATTTTAGTGATTCCACTTGCAGCAATATCGTTATACATGGTTTTGGGTGATACACGTGGATTGCTTCCACAATCCCAGTTAGCTAGCGTAACACAATCTCATTCACAAGATATGACAGGGATGCCTCCTGGCCATACCGAAATTAAATCCGTTGTGGATAATTTGGTTGCGCGTCTTAAGGAAAATCCAGAGGATATCGAAGGTTGGGTTATGCTAGGCCGAACCTACGCAATTACGGGTCAATTTGATGAAGCAAGTGCGACGTATGCCAAATTAATTGAAATTATTCCTGATAGCGCACAATTGTTGAGTGATTATGCAGACGTACTAGCAATGACAAATAATGGAAGTTTGATTGGTAAACCCGCTGAGTTAATTAATCAAGCACTTAAGATTGATCCAAATTATCCAAAGGCCCTTGCATTAGCAGGAACTGTTGAATTTGAACAAAAAAAATATGATCAAGCTACAGTCTATTGGGAAAGATTATTGAGCGCTATTCCATCTGATTCACAATTAGCTAAATCAGTAAGTGACAGTATTGCTCAGGCAAAATCACTGGCTATGAAGGGTGAAGAGAGTACCACCGCCCCGCTGCAATTGACACAAAGCTCAAATATAAGCAGTGACTTACCTGCTGAGACAAAACAGCAACCATTATCTGATAAATCGGATAGCACCAAAGCTACCACTACTATCACGGGTACCGTCACGCTGAATCCTTCTTTGACCAACAGAGTGTCACCAAATGATACTTTGTTTGTTTTTGCACGAGCCAAAACTGGACCAAAAATGCCATTAGCTATTTTAAGATTGACTGCTAAAGATTTACCTACAACCTTTTCACTAGATGATGATATGGCCATGACACCAACTATGAAGATGTCTAGTTTTCCAGAAGTGGTTATAGGTGCTAGGATAACGAAGTCAGGTCAAGCTGTACCGGCAAGTGGCGATTTAGAAGGTTTTAGTCAACCTGTAAAAATCGGTGATAAAGATATCGCTGTTGTAATCGATCAAATAATTCCCTAGACCAATTTTCAATAAAACGTTAGTTTGTGTAAATATTACGATGATGCTTAAACTTGCTCCAGATTTTGAGCTTAAGGCCACTGGTGAGAAAGTGTTTCGCCTATCAGCACATTTAGGGAGAAATATAGTAATTTATTTTTATCCTAAAGATAATACGCCAGGTTGTACAGATGAGAGTCTACAATTTCGTGATCTATATACTGAATTTAATGATCTTAACTGTGTAATTATTGGAATTTCACGAGATAATATAAAATCTCATGAGAATTTTAAGGAGAAATTATCATTACCTTTTGACTTGCTTAGCGATACTGATGAGTCCATATGCGAACTTTACAGTGTCATTAAAATGAAAAATATGTTTGGTAAACAAGTGCGCGGCATAGAACGTAGTACTTTTATGATCGATGCAAAAGGTATCTTACGAAAAGAGTGGCGTGGTGTTAAAGTGCCTGGTCATGCCGAGGAGGTTCTCTCGTTTATTAGAGAATTAAAAAATTAAATAAATTTTATGCTAATAAATGCTTAATTGAGCCTTTTTCCTCTAAAAGTTCTTTATATGTTGCAAGTATTTTTGTTCTAGAAATTTCATTTATTTCTAACCCCTGAACAATTGTATAAACGCCATTTTGACAAGTGACGGGAAACCCATAAATTACTCCCTCCGGAATTTCATAGCTTCCATCAGAAAGAACTCCCATTGATACCCAATCATTTGCTCTTGTACCAATAACCCAGTCATGGACATGGCTAATTATTGCATTAGCGGCACTGGCTGCACTCGATAGTCCTCTTGCTTCAATTATTGCAGCACCTCGATTCTGAATGGTAGGAATAAAATAATCCTCTATCCAAGCCTGATCACCAATAAGGTTTATGACTTTCTTGTTATCTATTTCTGCATGACTTAGATCAGGAAACTGCGTAGAGGAATGATTACCCCAAATAATCATTTTTCTGATTTCAGATACAGGCTGACCTAATTTTGTTGCTATTTGATACAATGCCCGATTGTGATCAAGTCTAAGCATGGCAGCAAAATTACCTGTTGGTAAATCCGGAGCATTTCTCATTGTAATATAAGCATTAGTATTGGCTGGATTGCCAACAATCAGTACTCTTACATTACGTTTAGCAACTTTATTAAGTGCTTTACCTTGAATGCTGAATATTTCTGCATTTGCTGTGAGCAGATCCTTGCGCTCCATGCCCTTAGTTCGAGGGCGCGCGCCAACTAAAATGGCAATATCCGCCATATTGAAAGCAACTAACGGATCATCTGTTGTGACGACATTCTTCAAAAGTGGGAAAGCACAGTCGCACAATTCCATTACTACGCCATCAAGGATATGCTGAGATCCAGTAACGTCAAGTAGATGCAAAATGATGGGTTGATCACTTCCAAGCATATCACCAGCCGCAATCCTGAACAACAGACTATAGCCAATTTGACCTGCTGCGCCTGTGATCGCAATACAAAGAGGAGGTTTCATTCTTTAATTTACAAAATATTATCACTCATAATAAAACGCATAAATAAACAAGCTCGTCTATTATATTAAAAGTCTACCACTGTTTCCTTCTGATTTAGGATAATAATCCGATAATATTGCATACTTCCCATCTTCATGGGTTAGAAAAATACTGGACAGCAAAATATCTTACAGGATGCTCTGTGAGAAAAGGAAACAAAAAGAGCTCATAAATCTTATTAGAATAGGGGCTCAGGCAAGGAAGAGCTATAGTTAAATCTGGTGTACTAGGGTCTGTTAACGTTTTGAGGTAAGTATTTCATAAGTCGAATTAAACTCGTAATATTGAGAGATTTTCACCCCCCCCACAAAACGAGTTTGCGATGCCCCGACTGATGAGTTCTGGCCGAAGCTGGAGAAGATTCTGCTTCAAGAAGCGATTTATAACAAGCGCAATCTGCGCATGACGGTGGAAGGTGTGCTATACCGAATGCGGGTTGGTTGTCCGTGGCGGGACTTACCCGAGGTTTTTGGATGCTGGAATTCCATCTATAAGAGATTCAATGCTTGGTCATCCACTAACAAGTGGAGCAGAGTTTTCAAGGCACTGATTATTGATCCGGATTGGGAGTGGGAATTTATTGATGGCAGCTACGTTAAAGCGCATCAGCACAGTACGGGAGCTGCCAACAAGAAACCACAGGCCATCGGAAAAAGCCGTGCTGGCAACACTACGAAGATCCACCTTGATGTTGATGGTTGTGGTTTGCCGGTTGAATTTGAAATTACCGACGGAGATGTGAATGATTGCTCTGTGGCACCGGAGCTGATGGCCAAGTTACCTGATACGCAGGCGATTGTAGCGGATAAGGGCTATGATAGTGAGTGCATACGTGAGCAGATCATAAAGAAAGGAGCCAGGGCCGTGATCCCAAGAAAGCGCAATTCGCTGAAGGGTAACGCAGATATGGATTGGGGCTTGTATAGGTACCGGCATTTGGTGGAAAACGCCTTTGCCCGATTAAAGCAGTATCGGGCAATAGCAACACGATACGACAAATTGAAAAGAAATTACGAAAGTATGGTAGCTATCGCGTGTGGATATCTTGTGGCTATCTATGTGAAATGTCAACAGACCCTAAAGCCGCGTCGGCGACGAGGGAAACTGTGTCTTAGTGAAGTCATGACGATCGTGGTGGGGTTTCATCTGGTCGGACTACCGGACATTTAAGCACTATTACCTGAATCAGGTATTGAGGAATGAGCGGCCTTATTTTCCAGGGTTGGTGAGTTACAATCAATATCTTTGAAAAATCTCCTGTTGAAATGCCCCTCAGGTAAAGCCAAGGCAGAAACTCCTCAATATTCCCGGTATACGCTTCGAGTAAGCGGTACCAGGCTCAGGCTACTGTTAAACTTGATGGCCGATCCGCAGCGATCCCGAACCTTCGGAACTTTGACTTCAATATCTCCAAGCCCTGTCTGAATCGAGCGCTCAGGCATATAGCCGCTTCTGACCCCTGCCGCTTTACCTTCATCAGTTTTTAAAGATCCATGCCGCTCAATAAAAATGGATATTTCCGCTTCTATGGCCGCGGTCAGCATCTTACGAGCACCTTCCCGGAGTATTTCTTGCAGCGGATCATTCTGGTCTGGTTTGTTCAGTTTAAAAATATTATTATCTGTCATTGCGGTGTTTTCCTTTCTTGATAGTTGATCTGGGCAGATCTTTATCAACAGATTACACCGCTTTCTTCTCTTGTTATACACCAGAAATGAGCATAGCTCATCAATTCTGGATGCACGGGAGAAAATAAAGATGCATACTTTGGCTATGCGACGTCGTATGTATTACGATAACCAATCAAAAAATTCAAACCTGATAGCTAAAGTGCCTCTTAATTCATGTAATCATCTGTCCAAGTTAGTTTGACAACATACAGCATGGATTGCTGTTTTGAAGGATCACAATATCCAGATCAGCATGGATGGGACGGCAAGAGTTATGATTGTGATAATATTTTTGTTGAGCGGCTATGGCGTACAGTAAAGTATGAACTCTTATACACCAAAGCATTCAATGACTTAAATGAGGTGAGGCAAAGTTTGACTCAATGGTTTGACTGGTACAATCAGGAGCGTTTTCATCAAAGTCTTGATAACCAGACCTCCAATAAGGTTTACTATTCAATACCAGATAATTCATCAAGCTGCCTGAGCTTGATTAACCAGTCCTGTCAGAGCTTATTTCTACTACCAGGCTGTGTAGTTGATGGAAGTCACTTCACATAACTAGGTAGTTATTTACTAATTTCATTAAGAAGCCGCTAATAAAAGATGCGTATTCTACATATACTTGATCATTCCATCCCGCTACATAGCGGCTACACTTTTCGAACTCTGTCCATTTTAAAAGCACAACACGCACTAGGCTGGGAAACTTTTCATCTAACGAGTGCAAAGCATGGTATCTCAAAACTATTTGAAGAAAAAATTGATGATTGGCATTTTTACCGCACACCTAGCATCTCCGGTGTTATTAATAAACTACCTGTTCTGAATCAAATCTCAGTTATCAATAATTTGACTCGACGGCTGGATGAAGTTGCTAAAATTGTTAAACCTGATATTTTGCATGCACATTCTCCGGTACTAAATGCTATCCCTGCTATTCGTGTTGGGAAAAGATTGGGTATCCCTGTGGTTTATGAAGTAAGAGCGTTCTGGGAAGACGCCGCGGCCAATCATGGTACTAGCCGGGAGTGGGGATTGCGTTATCGCTTGACGCGGGCTCTTGAGAACTATGCATTACGCCGAGTCGACGCAATTACAACTATTTGTGATGGATTGCGCAATGATATTGTAAGGAGAGGTATTGCAGCCAAAAAAATTACTACTATTCCTAATGCAGTTGATATCGAGAAATTCTCAATCGGTAATGAAACAGATAGAACGCTTAAAATTCAACTTGGTCTGCAGGGTAAGCGCATAATTGGGTTCATTGGATCATTTTATGCGTATGAAGGACTTGAAATTCTGTTGCGCGCCTTGCCGATTATGTTACTGATACATTCTGATTTGCGTATATTGCTGGTAGGAGGAGGACCGCAAGACGCTCATCTGAGACAACTTGCTAAAGATCTTGGTATTCAGGATAAAGTCATTTTCACTGGGCGCGTGCCTCATGATCAAGTAAGAGATTACTATGACTTGATTGAAATATTAATTTATCCTCGCTTATCTATGCGTTTAACAGATTTGGTAACACCACTTAAACCTTTGGAGGCCATGGCGCAGGGTCGGCTATTGATTGCTTCCGATGTAGGTGGACATTTAGAACTCATTCGAGATGGGGAAACAGGAATACTGTTCAAAGCGGGTGATACTCAATCACTTGCAGAAAAGGTAAATAATCTTTTGAATTCACCTCATCAATGGTCTAATTTACGTAGAGCAGGACGTCTCTTTGTAGAAACAGAACGTAATTGGCAAGTCAGTGTCGCAAAATACAAAGCTGTTTATAAACAACTTATAGCGAACTAAGGAAAACCGATTGAAGGTTTCTGAATTGTATATTGGACTAGTAGGCCCTTTGCCACCTCCTTCCGGTGGAATGGCAAATCAAACTGAGCAATTAGCCAGATTACTACGTCAGGAGGGCGCTCAGATTAAACTGATCCAAGTAAACTCTCCCTATTATCCTGAATGGATAAACAAGATCAAAGGGATTCGAGCTCTTTTTCGACTGATACCTTACTTAATTAACCTCTGGCGCTCAGCGGATACAGTACAATTATTTCATGTTATGGCTAATTCAGGCTGGTCATGGCATCTCTATGCTGCACCAGTCATCTGGATCGCACGAATTAAAAAAAAGCCTGCTGTAATTAATTATCGGGGTGGAGAAGCAGAAGCTTTTTTTGAAAAATCTTTTTTCTGGGTTAAGCCTAGTCTGGAATTGGCTGCTGCAGTCATCGTGCCATCTGATTTTCTTGAAGAAATATTTAAGAAAAGAGGATTTGCAACGATTATTGTACCTAATATTATTAATCTCGATCGCTTCTCAGAACAAACTGACAAAAGGAATCAGAAGATTGCAAAAGCACCTCATATCATTCTGACACGTAACTTAGAGGCAATATATGACAATGCCACAGCTATACGGGCTTTCTATCAAGTTAGAAGTTTTTTTTCTGATGCAAGATTGACAATAGCCGGTTCGGGGCCTGAAGAATTAGCACTTAATGCATTGGTAAGAGAGCTTGGATTAGTGGATGCGGTAACATTCACTGGCCGAGTTGATAATGAGGCTATTATTAGTCTTTATCGTAGCGCAGATGTAATGGTCAATCCAAGTTTAGTTGACAACATGCCCATTTCGATTCTAGAAGCTTTAGCCTGTGGAGTACCGGTAGTGAGTACCAATGTTGGAGGTATCCCCTATCTAGTAGCCCATGATAAAACAGCGTTACTGGTTCCTCCTCAAGATCCAATAGCAATGTCTCGCGCTATTCTGACTTTACTCAATGACCCTATCAAAGCAAGGAAAATTGCTGAAGCAGGGCTCATAACTGTGCAGCAATATACTTGGCGCAATGTGCAGAATCGTTTATTGAGCGTTTATGAACAGGTTCTAGCTAAATCATTCAATTAGATAAAGAATGAATTCTAACTATAAGCAAAGAAAGAGTTTTTATACGTTACTGGTATCCAGTCTATTTTTTCCTATTCATGAATATCTTAAGTGCCATAATAGCGTTTCTGTACGCAAACAATTGGAAATATCACAGTGGTGGCCAAGGCAGCAAATCGAACAGTTCCAATTTACTCGGTTGCGCCGATTACTTTTTTATGCGCAAGCAAATGTTCCTTATTATCACAGTTTATTTGCTGAAATAGGTTTTAACCCAACTGAAATCAACTCTCTCGCTGATTTAAAACGTCTGCCTTTACTTGATAAAGCAAAGATTCGCAATAACATAGATACACTTAAATCAATTAAAGCACAGAAATTAGCTCGTTTTAATACCGGAGGTTCAAGTGGTGAGCCACTGGTTTTTTATATAGGTAATGAGCGTATTAGTCATGATGTCGCTGCAAAATGGCGTGCAACTCGCTGGTGGGATGTGGATATCGGTGATCCAGAGATTGTTGTCTGGGGATCTCCTATAGAACTAGGTGCACAAGACAGCATACGTGTTTTGCGTGACCGCTTGTTTCGGAGCAAGCTATTACCTGCATTTGAAATGTCCGAGCAAAAGCTGAATATATTTCTGAAAGAAATTCATTCTCAACGACCAAGAATGCTTTTTGGCTACCCATCAGCGCTGGCCCATATTGCAGGCCATGCTGAAAAAATAGGTATGCAAATGGATAATCTGGGTGTTCGAGTTGCTTTTGTTACCTCCGAACGACTATACGATGATCAACGTCAGCAAATCAGTAAAGTCTTTGGTTGTTCTGTTGCAAATGGCTATGGGGGGCGTGATGCGGGTTTTATTGCGCATGAATGCCCAGTAGGAAATATGCATATTACTGCTGAAGATATTATCGTTGAAATCACTGATCACCACGGCATCCCTCTGCCTCCAGGACAGTCTGGCGAGATAGTAATTACGCATCTTGCGAGTAGCGACTTTCCATTTATCCGCTATCGTACAGGTGATATAGGTTCACTAGATGACAAATTGTGTAGCTGTGGGAGAGGACTTCCTTTATTAAGAGAAATTCAAGGGCGTAGTACTGATTTTGTAATGGCGCAAAATGGTACTGTCATGCATGGTTTAGCGTTAATTTATATTTTGAGGAATTTACCACAGATTAGCGCATTCAAAATCATACAAGAAAGCCTGAATCTTACTCGTGTATGGGTCGTAAGTGAAATTGGATTAGATCCTACTATTAGCGAAATGATAAAACATAAATTTCAATCAAGATTGGGCCAGAAAGTAGAAATTATTATTGAAGAAGTAGCAGAAATTCCTAAGGAAAAATCTGGTAAGTTTCGATATGTAATGAGTAAAGTTTCTCCAAATTGACTCTCAACAGAGGTTTAGGCTTCAGTAATTCTAGTTTTCGATAGAAATCACAATTTAGAGAATATATAACATCTTGTAAATAAATCATTTTATATCTGGTTTTTATTTACTCTCCTGGTAGCTACTAGCTCCCAAATAATTAAAAAAACACTTGACAGGTTTTTGGGCGAGAAAAATTTAATTTCGAGCTGCACTGATAAATTCCCACGGCAGTCACCTATTTCTATTTTATAAGTGAAATAATATAAGCAACTTATGAAAGGAAATATTGTGATGGCACGAGTAGCCAGTGTAACGTCCCCGACTAATATTTAGAAATGATAGAATTGGCGATTATGAGAACGCCAATGAAAATTTCGCTGGGTGATAAAGACAAAAATACCCTGCAGCGATGGTTGAAGAGTCGAGCTGTTGGGCCAAAGCAGAAGTTACGAGCAAAGATCATATTAATGACAGCTGAGGGCCGGCCAACCGAGGAATTAATGAGTTTACTTAATGTCAGCAATCCGACTTTGAATCTCTGGCGCAAGCGCTATCTGGAGTGTGGCATTACGGGGTTGGTAAAGGGCAAGACGCGCACGCCTGGGATACCGCCACTACCACAAGACAAAATACAGGAGATACTGACACTGACGATGACGGGCTAGCCGGTTTCTGCCACACATTGGAGTTGCCGCACAATGGCCAAGCAAGTCGGGGTATCAAGGATGTCGGTGAACCGGATTTGGCGTGAGCACAAACTCAAACCGCACCAAGTTAAGGGTTTTAAGGTATCCAATGATCCATTATTTGCCGAGAAGTTGCGAGAAGTTGCGAGATGTGATTGGTCTTTACTTAGTCGGCCCTGCAAAATTCACCCGGCTGCTAATATAGATTTAGCATGCCGAGTATTCACATCAACAGTCAGAAGTTCGCTCCTGATAGAATTGACCAGCTGAAGCAATAAAATGCGTAAAAAAGCCGTCTTCAGCCCCAGGCGAACCATTGCCCGCAGCAACCAGCGTAGGTTGTAACCCGTTGCACACAGTACTGCATGGAGCGCATCGCCCAGTTTTCGCTGTAACCAGCAACGATCCATTCGGTGATCTGATTTGAGATGCCCGATCGCGGGCTCCACGGCTTGGCGCCGCTTAAGCCATCTTCGTTGCTGCT